>CAUQJU010000079.1:0-5954 GCA_963518005.1 uncultured Campylobacter sp. | reverse complement strand
CCCGCACTCGGCCCGTCATTTGGCGTAGCGCCCTCAGGCACGTGGATGTGCAGATCATATCGGCGATACACTTCGCTAGGGCTTAGCTCTTTTTTCACGCCGTCTTTGACGTCCTCAGGCAGGCTCGGGATGATTTTAGAGGGCACTTTTATCTTTTTAGCGTCGATTAGCACCTTAACGAGACTAAATGCGATATACGCGCTTTCTTTCATCACCTCGCCCAATGACCCAGTTATCTGCAGGCCGCCCTTGCCCTGTATGCGTATAGCTTCGATCTTTAGCACGTCGCCGCCCACGCTCGTCCACGCTAGCCCGTTTACCTGGCCGATTTGCGGCTTTTTGTCCGCATGCTCGATTTCATAAACCTTCTTTTCTAAAAATTCGCTCAAATTTTTAGTCGTCACGGTTATCTTTTGCTCCTCGCCCCCCAGAAGCCTTTTTGCCGCCTTTCTAAATATATCCGCTAGTCGGCGGCGTAGATTTCGTACCCCGCTTTCGCGCGTGTAGTCTGAGATGATGAGGCTTAGCACGTCTTTGCCCAGAGTCACTTCGCCGGGCTTTAGGCCGTGTTTTTTGAGCTCTTGAGGGATTAGATATTTTTTAGCGATCTCAAATTTTTCCTGCGGAGTGTATGAGCTAAGCTCGATAAACTCCATCCTATCGCGCAGTGCTGGCGGTATGGCGCTCACATCGTTTGCCGTCGCGACGAAAACAACCTTGCTAAGGTCGATATTAAAATTTAAATAATAATCCCTAAATTTGTTATTTTGCTCAGGATCTAGGATCTCCAGCAGTACCGCCGTAGGATCTCCGCGAAAGCTCCTGCCGACCTTGTCGATCTCATCTAGCACCACGACGGGGTTCATCTGTTTTGCCTCTATCAGCCCTTGCACGATGCGGCCGGGCATCGCGCCTATGTAGGTGCGGCGGTGTCCGCGCAGCTCGTTTACGTCCTCAAGGCCGCCTAGAGCCACGCGCACTAGCTCGCGCTTTAGCGCCCTTGCGATAGAGTTTGCCAGACTCGTTTTACCGACGCCGGGAGGCCCCGCAAAGCACAAGATCGCGCCGTTATTTACCTTGCCCGCGACGCCTCGCAGCTGCAAAAGCTCGCGCAGAGCAAAGTACTCCTCTATCCTATCCTTTGGTCTTTCAAGCCCGTAGTGATCGGCATTTAGCTGCTTTGCGACTTCCTGCACGCTTAGTTTTTTATTTGCCGTATTTTCAAACGGCACTTCGATTACCCAGTCCAGATAGCTTTGTATCGTGTTTGCGTCGGCAGAATCAGGATGTATGCGCGATAGCTTGTCGATTTGCTTTTTTATCTCCTTATACGCATCCTCGCCCATAAATTTCTTTTTAGCTTCTAGCTTCTTGCGGTACTCCTCGATTTCCTCCTCGCGGCTGGTATCTGAGCCCAGTTCTTGCTGTATCTGCTTTAGCTGCTCTTTTAGAAAGTACTCTTTATTTACCTTATCTATTTTTGAGTGAGCCTTGTTTTTTATCTCGCGCTGGAGTTTATTCGCCTCGATCTCCTCGATAACGTAGTCGATGAGCTTTAGCAGCTTTTGCTCCAAATTTTCCTCGATAAAAAACTCGTACGCCGTCTTTTTCTTTAGCCTTAGCGAGCTTAAAATCAGATCGCAGACGCGGCCAGGTTCGGCGCTTTCCTCTATCGTTTTTAAAAGATCGGGCGGGAAAAAGTGGCTAAGTGCGGCCAGATCTCGCACTTTTTCGCGAAGCACCGTTAGTAGCGCGTCGCTTTTAGTATTTTCGGGTCTTTTTTCGTGCAGCACGTCTACGACGGCTCGCAGCGGCTTTTGACCTACTTTTGAGACTATGCGGCCCTTGCTCGTACCTTGAAATAAAATTTTTACCCTACCGTCTGGTAGCGGCACTCGCCTCATTACGGTGCCTATGACGCCCGCATCGTATACGGCGTCAAATTTCCTAGCACCTTCGTTTTGCGCCTTTGCCGGCACGACTAGGATGGGACTCTGCGACTCGAGAGCCAAATTTAGCGCTTCGATATTTTCCTCATCGCTTAAAAAAAGCGGCGTTATCATAAACGGATACAAAAACAGCTCGTCTTCTACGATGACGGGCAACTGCGCAGGGAACATTTTTGATTCGTAAATTTGCAAATTTAGCTCCTACTCAAACATTTTTCTATACCAAGGAAGCTGCGGAAGCACGATATTTGCATCGTTTAGCGGCGAAGCTTGCACCTTTTCTTTATAAATTTGCGCCGACTCGTCCCTACCCGTGCGCTCGTATAGATCGGCTATCTGCACGTCTAGGTTGTAGATAGCGAGTTTAAATTTAACCAGCATAGTTTCTATTAGCGGACGATACTGTGTGTTTGGATAGACGTAGAGAAATTTTTCTATCTCAGCGATGCTGTCTTGCATTAGCTTTTGGTTGCGATTGGGTTGCGAGAACGAATCAAAATTCGCCTTTATCTTTAGATACTGCGCAAATTCGCTCCTAGGGCCGCTATCACCGTATCTTTTGAGGTATTCGTCTAGGTAAAAATTCGCCATCAGATACTCTTCGTCGTTGGCGTGAGCTTGGGCAAGGATTAGTAAAATTTGCTCCAAAAGCGGGCTAGCTACGTGCTCGCTAGACATCGCCGTGTAGTGTTTGTCGGCGCTTTCTAGATCGCGATTTTTTATATCGCCGATGATCTCGGAGTACCACTGATCGGGCGTTAGATTATATAGCTCGGTGTATTTTTCAGCGCAGCCGCCGACTAAGCAAACAAAAAAAATCGCAGATAAAAATTTAATCGTTTTTTTCATACGTTCCCTTAAATTTAAATTTTTCAGACGGTTTATTTTACCATTGTTTTTGTTGCTTTTGGGTAAATTTCGGTTTTATTTATGCTTAAAAATAGAAAAATTTGGGTACAATTGTCTAAAAAGTAAATGTATAATTAAGGAGACGTATATGGTTTTTCAGGTTAAAAGCCCTATTTTGGGCTTTGAACATATCAAAAGCTACGAGCTAAAAGAGCTTGATCAATTTTTCGTAAAGCTTCAAAGCAAGGACGATGAAACGTCTTTTACCGCGATAAACCCATACGCTTTGAGAAATTACGAATTTGAAATACCTACGTACTATCAGGAGCTAATGGATATAAACGATCAAAGCGAGCTAAGGATCTACAATATAATGGTAGTTAGTACCCCCATCGAGACTTCGACGGTAAATTTTATCGCCCCTATCGTTTGCAATATGACAAACATGACGCTCTCGCAGATAGTGCTTGACGCGTGGACATATCCGATGTATAAACAAGCCGAAAAAATTTCGGATTTTATAGAAAAAAATAATCTTTGAGGTTTTTTATGACCAGTAATTTTACAACTCTAAACAAAATGAGAAAAGGCTTTTCTTTAGTAGAATTAGTTCTTTCTATTCTTATAATCGCGGTAGTGCTTCTTGCGTTACCAAAGATTTTTACGACTTCGTCTCAAAGCAATAAGGCATCTATAATGCAATCTGCCATAGCCGACGCGCAGGAGCTTCTTACCCTTATCTTGCGCGCACCATGGGGATGTCCGCATAACGATACGGTTAATAACATCATTTACGTTCCGGTTTTTAATTTCAGATCACCTAACACTTTTTATCAACTAAACGACAACATACCGTCAGACGGTAGAAGGCATTTTCATGACTGGCTTCCTGACCATAATGCGCCGTGCGTCAGTATGGGAAATTTCACTATATCTCCGAGGATGCTTACTAGAACCTCGTCTTCCGTTGCTTCAAGAGCTGCTGCAAATGTAAGTTTTACGGATTTTAGCGGCAACAACGATGAGAACATGCGGCGCATAGAAATAGAACTTGATGTTCAAGATGATAACAAAGATAAAAGCGAGCCCGAGAAAACAAAAATAAGAATATATGCCTTTGCGGCAAATACCGGCGATACGCCGACTCTACTAACTAGGAACTGGTAATGAGAAAAGCGTTTACTTTAGTGGAACTTATAGTTGTTATATTAATCGTCTCTTTTCTTGCGTATTTTGGTATCGACATAACTTTAAATACCTACAAAAACTATTTTAATACCAGGGCTATAAATTTAACCGAAACTCAAACTGAAATAGTATTGGATCAGATTATAAAAAGGCTCGAAAATAGGATCCCCGCATCAGTTATCAGCCGAGACCCTAGCACAACAGATGCCTTTGTAAGACTTAGCGAGAGATCGGCGGGTTCTGTAAGCGGAGATAGGGATAATGTTTTAGAATGGATAACTTATAGCTACGAAAGCTTTCAGGTCGTAGGCTGGAGCGGCTTCATAGACATAGATCATACCTCTTCTATCAGCAAGACTAACGGAACGCTATTTACCACCGGTAGCGAGTTGCTAAACATAGCAGATCCGTATCTAAGAGACCTGACCAACGGCAAGGTTAGGCTAAATGATGCAAATTCAAGAGCCGGATTAATGTTTAAAGGAGAGGGAACGGGAGACGTAAAGAATGAATTTGGATTCGCAAGCTCGGGCAGAGCAGATAGCATCGTAAAGGTGCAAGCTACTGCAAATAATATCCTAAGGGTATACGACAATGCGGATAAAGATAAAATAAGCGAGATAAAAGAGCAGTACTATCTATTGCACACCGCTTATGCCGTAGTTCCGGAGCCGGTTGCAGACGGCAGATTTGATCTATATTTATATTACAACTATCAACCTTGGGTAAACGGCGAAACATATAGAAACGGAAGCAGAGCATTGCTAGCCAGAGATATCAAAGGCTTTTCATATAAGTCTATAGACAACACGATACTTTTACAACTTTGCATGACAGATTCTAGACTCCCTGCCGAAGGAAGTGGAGATGTAAATATAGTATGTAAAAGAAAGGCGGTTTTATAATGAGAAAAGGTTTTAGTCTAGTAACCGCGATAATGTTTATGGTCGTAATAGCCATCGTAGGCTCCATGACGCTAAATACTTCTACGCTTACTGTAAAGCAAACGCAGTACTCTTATCTCAAAGAACAAGCCAATCTACTACTTAGGGGTGCTACGGAGCGTGCCGTATATCAAATAATCACAAATCAAGTAGTACTAAATAATCATCACGGTACTTGCGCCGATACTTCTAGCGATCCGATAGTTAGCGAAACATTCAAAGCCCCAAAAGCAGACGGTTCCGGACAGGAAGATGTATTTAGAATACAAGTAAGGGTCGTCAAAATAATAGGCAAATTTGGCACTTGCGGAGAAAACGTGACGTCGCCGGCGTTAAGAGGCACAGTAATACTAAATGCAGTCGTAGAGTCTAGCGATGCAATAACAAAAGCCGTGGGTCCGATAAGGTATAGTCGACAAACAATCCAAAAACTCTAAAATAATACTTTATATGCTATAATAATCAAAAATCTTAGCACATAAGGAGAGAAGATGAACCTAAGTATCGTAGGCAAACAGTTTGATTTAACAGATCCGATCAAACAACACATAGAAAATGCATTTGACGCGCTTGGCAAATACGGCCTAGATATAATCTCGGGTCGTTGCGTAGTTTCAGCGGATGAAAAAAACGGCAAAAAAGGCTTTAGCGTAGTATTTGCGTTAAATTTAGCCAAAAAAGACACGATCGGAATCCGCCACAAAGACAAAGATCTTTATGCAGCGGTCGATCTCGCGCTTGAGAGAGCCTCAAAGGTGCTTCGCCGAGAACACGATAAAAATACTACCGTTAAAAATAAAGACGACGGCAAGGCTATCCGCTCAGCCATAGCAGAGGGAAAAATCGACAGCGAGGTAGACGAGATAATCCCTATGGAACTTGAGTTGTATAAACCGCTAGAAATCGAAGAAGCGCTACAAAAGCTAAAGGATAGCGAAGCGCAGTTTTACGTATTTAACGATATAGACGCAAAAATGCGCATAATCTATAAACGCTCCGACGGCAAATTCGGGCTTTACTGATC
>CAUQJU010000078.1:0-5956 GCA_963518005.1 uncultured Campylobacter sp. | reverse complement strand
AAAAGAGGTGCGGGACTCACGCTAAATCTGCAAACCTCGGCCCTTTTTGATAAAAGCGTAAACTCCATACTAAAAGCCTACGACATCGAGGTTCCCGTCGAGCAACTAAGCGGCAAAACGGACGGCAAACTCGCGCTTGATATCAAATTTGACCCGCTAGAGGTGACGACTAATGGTAAATTTAAGGTCTCAGGCGGCCAGACCCTGATCGCGGGAGCTAAATTTAGCGTCGGTACCGCAGACGTCGAGCTTTTAAACGACAAGCTAAAGGTAAACGCGAAAAATACGGGGATGGATTTTTTTAGCGCGGACGCGGCGGCAAATATTGATCTAGGTAAGCTCGCAGGCGACGTAAACGGCACGCTAAAGGGCTTAAATTTAGCCTTCGGTAAGAGCGAAATTTTAAAACTAAACGCGATGCCGTTTGCCGCTAGGCTTGATTTTAGCGGCAAGGATACGAAGCTAGATATCGCTTCGCCCGCCGCCGTGGGTTTAAAATTCGGCGCGCAAAACGAGATAAATTTGTCTGACGTAAAGAGCCTACTGCCCTACTCGCCGCTGCTAAAAAGCCTAAAAATATCTGAAGGCGGCGTAAATATAAAAACCAAAGATTTTGAAAATCTTAGCATCGAGGCTAACGACGTTAAATTTGAAACTCCGCTGTTTAAAAAAGACGGCTCGCCATATGATGCCGATAGCTTTGCCATTGACGTAAACGCAAAAGGCGCGACGGGCAAGAGCAAAAGCGGCGGGCTAAATTTCAAAATCGCCGGCGGCAAGACGGAGCTTTTTATAAACGAGCTTGATCTGGCGCTTAGCGGCGGAGAAAATTTGAGTGAAAAAGACGGCGATATCGAGTTTGAAGCCAAGGGCTCAAATCTTATTTTAAACGATTTTAACGCAACCCTAAATCTGCTAGCTTATAGCGGCCAAAGCGCGGGCGGGACGGTGAGATTTGACGCTAAGCCCGCCCACGGCAACCTCTCTCTCATAAAGTCAAATAAAAAATTCGAAATATCTGCAAACGACATCAGGGGCGAGTTTATCAACTCGATTTTTAACATCAAAAGTTTTGAGGGCGGTAGTTTTAAACTGCGGGTTTTAGGCAAAAGCACCGATGATTTTAAAGGCGAAGCAAGGCTAATCGGCGCCACGCTAAAAGACTACACGTTTTACAATCAGCTTCTGACGTTTTTAAACTCCGTACCGTCCTTGCTCGTGTTTAAAACGCCGGATTTTGGCGCCGACGGATATCCGGTAAAATTCGGCAAAATTTTGTTTGAGAAAAAGGCAGATACGCTAAAGTTTCTAGCCATCGAGCTAGAAAGCTCGAGTGCCGATATAGGCGGTCACGGCACGATAAATCTCGCGACTAAAGAAATCGACGTGGATCTAGAACTAAAGCTGCTAAAAGACGCCAGCTCCATCATCGATAAAATCCCGCTCATAAATCAGATCGTGCTTGGCAAAGACCGCACCCTCTCAACCGTCATCAAGGTGCGAGGAACTCTGCAAAAACCACAGTACTCGACGCAAATCCTGCAAGATACCTTACTTTCGCCGTTTAAGATAATCAGAAACGTACTTGAAGCGCCGTTTTTGATATTTGAGTAAATTCATAAACTAGCTACTCAACGAGTTTTTTGATACTCGACTTGTTTTTAGCAAATTTAGCTCGCAAACGGCAAAATCAAACCAGTATTTTGATCCTCGATTGATCAACAAGCTAACTTGCGACAATCTTAACTTCTAGTCTATTGACTATAGCTCAAGTCAAAAATTTCCAAATGCGCCTTTTCTATATCCAAATTCTATCACATGAAACGTAATGCTTCCACTCCAGATACCATTTGGCGGGTAGGCTTCTTTCATCATATTTCTTAACTTATCACACCTAGGATTTTGTCCCGTAGGCATAGCATGAGGATGGTTATACCATATAACTATACCATATTTGGGCTCTTTTACAGCCTCTTGCATGTTTCCTACCCCAAAGAACATACAAGTGCGCGGATTACTCATATCCTCACCTGGGAAGTAATAGTAAATCATACTCGCAGACCTGCTGTATGAATTACTATCGGCATCATAAAGACTGTCATCAAAGAAATTATCAGTTCCGCCAATCTTCAAATGCAGTCCAGTACCCTCGTCGCCTTGCAGATAATACTTACCGTTGCCATGTGCAGCAAAATACTGCTGCGTTTCTTCTATCGTATTTTGGATATTTGTAAAAGCCGCTACAACTTCCGCATCCTGCCTGCCTACATTTAACCTAGGTACTGCTATAGCCGCTAGAGTACCTATTATAATGATGACAAATATCAGCTCTATCATAGTAAAAGCTTTTTTTGTTGCGAACGAGCTTGTGTTTTTCGTATTTTTTCGGGCTTCTTGGAGATTTAGCCCTGTTACTAAGTATTTATTTACCTTTGTTTTCACTTTTCTCCTTTGTTTTAATTTTTCGCGATTATACCAAAAACGGCGTTTGAAATATCTTTATTTTCTTTGCGGACACGGGTTTTATCGCTTTGGCGCCGTTTTTAAGCGGCTCTTTTTATAGTTGCGAATTTAAGCTATAATCGCGCCAAAGCTAAATTTAATGAGCAAAAACACTAAAGCTTGCCCGCAAAAAAAGACGGCTAAATTTAAACGCTTTTAGATAAAGTAAATAAAGGAATACTAAATGATTCATCACTTTTGGGATATGCTAGAGGGCAGAGACGATTACTGGGCGATGGTGCCGGGCGGCGAGCGTTTTAGGTATATGCTAAGCGGCGCGCAATCTAACGAAAATCTAAAGATCGCTACCGTGGGTGCCGATACGCCTCTTTGGGAGCGGATTTTTGAGTGCGAAGGACTAGAGGAGCTTACGCTGCACTTGCCTAGCAAGGAGCAAATCGCCGCGCTGCCTAAGCTAAAACATCTAGAGCGCCTACGCATAACCAAAATCCAAGTAAAAAATATCGATTTTCTAGCCCGGTTGCCTCTTTTGCGCGAGCTGGTTTTGGAGTACGTCTCCGGCTTTTGCGATCTTTCGCCGCTAAGGGAGCTAAAGAACCTAAAATCGGCGCATTTTGAAAATTTACGAAGAGTTAGCGATTTTTCGGGGCTTAGCGGCATAGCTTCGCTGCGGTATCTAGGCATAAACGGCACTCTTGATTGGGATCAGCCGATTAAAGACTTTGAGTTTTTAAGAGATTTAGGCGCGCTTGAGACGCTAAAGCTCATTTGGGTGAAGTGCAAAGAGCCTTATCCGGCGCTCTTGCCGCTTGTCGCGCTTAAAAATTTGAAGAAAATAAACATCTATCCCCAAGCCTTCGCGCTAGAAGAATACGCATTAATACAGCTCGTCTGCGAGGGCGTAGAGGGCGCGAAGATGCCGCTTACGACCGAGTTTAAGGATACGGGATACGTAAAATTTTTAGGGCGAGGCTCGGGACATACCAAGATAGGAGCTAAAAACGAGGCGCAAAAGCGCGCGGAATTTGAGCAAAAATTTGAGGCGTGCAAGCAAAAGGCACGGGAGGTTTTGGGTCTTGACCGCTAGTTTGCGGGTTAAATAAAGCCAAATTTGATACTCCGCGCCGCTCGCCTATGCCTTGCGCTCGCTGGCTATTGGCAAATTTAATCAAATTTGCGCTCTTTGCTATTTTTGATATGACAAAACAGCGCGCACGGGATGCCGACATGAGCGCCATACTTAAATACGGCAAAAAACCGAGTCGAAAATAAAGCCCAAAATACCAGCGCCGATAACCGCGTAGCAAAAATTTAGCCATTAAAATAGGCTAGGTTTGTCGAGGATTTTTGTAAATTTGCAATCTTTATAGACCGCGTACGGCGGTAAAACAACGAAAACCGTGAGCCTCGCCGCGATATTTTACGCTGCAAATTTAAAATCGCGTCCGCATTAAATTTGATAAAAACGGTGCCGAAGCTAGCAAGACAACCTGACGTAGATGTAGTATGCAGGCGCGCTAAATGCGCTCAAGGCAAAAAAACGACCCCTATAAAATTAGTGCGCCGGCAGTAGATTTTGGTATGCTTTTTACAAATTTACGGCTAGCTTTGGCGCTCGGTGCATACTAAATTTACATTTTAGAGGCTAAAAAGCCCAAAATACCAGCGCCGATAACCGCATAGCAAAAATTTCGCCCTTAAAATAGACTGGCTCGCTTCGGATTTTCGTAAATTTGCAATCTTTATAGATCGCAACGGCGGTAAAACAACGAAAACCGTGAGCCTCGCCGCGATATTTTACGCCGCAAAGCCAAAAATCGCGCGCGTTAAATTTGATAAAAACGGCGCCGAAGCTAGCAAGACAACCTGGCGTAGGTGTAGTATGCAGACGCGCTAAATGCGCTCAGGGCAAAAACGGCCACTACAAAATTAGCGCGCTGACCGTAGACTTTTGTCTATTTCCTATAAATTTGCGGCTGGCTTTGGCGTTTGGTGCTTATTAAATTTGCTTGCGTTTTAAATTTATCGCTAGCGGCTCGGGCGTTTTACGGCGTCAAATTTAGCCTTTGATCTCGTAGTCAAAAAGCTCGCAAACGTCCGCCCAAAAGCTTTCAGGCATAAAAACCGGCGAGTCCAAAATACCCGGCAAACCGTCCTTAAAAGACAAAAACTCCGCAACTCTTTGGAGCCCGTCAACGGTTTTTATGCTCATGTCCGCTAGCTGCAGCACCTTTGCAAGCTGCATTTTATCAGCCGTCCACACGGCAAACGCCAAAAACCGCGAATCGTCTAAAAACTAAAACACGCCGTAGCCTGCCGACTAAGTAAAATTTACTCGATTTCGCCGCTTTGGCTAAATTTTACGTTTTTGCTCTTACTATCGCTTTCTTTGCGATTCAAATTTAAATCCTGCGCTTTCGCGCTTGCGTCGCCGTTAAACCAGCTTTGCAATCTTACGCCGCCTCGCAAAAGCTCTGCACTCGCGTAAAGCCGTAACTCGCCAAGACTTGGCGCACCCATAGCTATGTCGAGACCATCAAATTCCGCGCTAAATTTACCGTCCGGCTGCGCTGTAATCCCAAGCCAAACCCATTTACTTCCTTTCAAATTTATTTAGTTCAAATTTATCCGCGCATTTGCCTGCCCCGCACAAATCTCGTGGTCTCACGGCTCGAAATTAGGACAGTAAAATTCATCCGCCTCATCCCAAAGCTCTTTTAGCGAGCGTCCGTCTATCTGCGGCGTAGCATAGAGTTCTTGCAGCGTGGCGAAATACCGCTCGCCGCTCGCGTTTGCGCCGGATTCGTCCGCGCACCTTTGAAACGAGCAGCGATGCGCATAGGCGATGATCATGTATAGCGCGCCGCGCAGTCGAAAGCTAAGCTCGGGCTCGCCGCCCCGGGCTACGCATTTTAGCAGCATTTGCTCTATGGTTTGAAATGAGTATTTGGGCATCAGGCTTCCTTTTAAATTTATCTAGGCGCGTTTTAGAGAGGCAAACAAATAGGGTTTTGTTAAATTTGCCGTGTTTTTGGAAGTAAATTTTAAAAATTAGCTCAAATTTAAACACCGAATTTGAGCCAAAATTTACGGCAAAATCACCGCATCTCAAGGCGCATGAGGTGCATATCCTCACCGCCCGTGACCTCAAGCTCCTGCGAGCCGCAGGTCGGGCAAGTGAAGTCGTTTTCGCTTAGCTCGCCGCTAAAACCGCAGCTTTTGCACTCCACGGCGACGTTTTGCAAGGTGATTGCAAGCTCGGCATTTTCGCAGACCGTGCCGGTTTTATAGACTTCAAACGCGCTTTGCAGATAGTGAGGCTCGACGCCGCTTAGCCGCCCGATACGCACCTCGAGGCGCACGACCTCTTTCGCGCCGTTTGCGGCGACGTTTTTCCCGCAAAGCGCGACTAGGCTTTGCACTATGCTTAGTTCGTGCATCGGCTTGCCTCGCTTGCAAACGGAGCGGATTTTATTTTTACGCACGCGTCTAA
>CAUQJU010000077.1:0-6061 GCA_963518005.1 uncultured Campylobacter sp. | reverse complement strand
TCTTTATCGTTTAGCTCTTTTGGTTTTAGAGTCGCGTATTTGATCGCGGCATCGTTTAGATCAAAATCCTCTCTCATGAGCGCCCGCCTAAGGTCTCCATCGCTTAAGATCGCATCCAAAACGCCGTCTTTATCCACGATGAGAACGGTGCCGAGTTTGCCGTGCGTCATCGTATCGATCGCTTGCTTTAGGCTCGCATTCCAGCGAACTATCGGTAAATTTTCGCTTCTCATCACATCTTTTACTTTTAAAAATAGCCGCTTGCCAAGGCTGCCGCCGGGATGAAAATTTGCAAAATCCTCTTTTTTAAATCCGCGCTTTTCCATCAAACAAACGGCTAACGCATCGCCTAAGGCTAACGTTAGCGTAGTCGAGCTAGTCGGCGCGGCGTCCAGCGGGCAGGCCTCCTTGCTAATGTCAAGCTTTACAAACGCGTCGCTAAATTTGCCCAGCGTGCTAAATTTATCCTTCGCCATCGCAACTATCGGTACGCCGAAACGCTGCACGTGAGGCAGGATTTTGGTTAACTCCTCGCTCTCGCCGCTAAAGCTGATAGCTAGCATCGTATCATCCTTGCCGATCATACCCAGATCACCGTGCATCGCCTCGGTCGGATGCATGAAAAAGCTAGGCGTGCCCGTGCTAGCAAGCGTCGCGGCGATCTTTGCGCCGACGTGTCCGCTCTTGCCCACGCCAGTGACCACGACTTTGCCTTTGGTTTTATATAAAATCTCGACCGCTTTTTCAAATTCGCCGTCTAAAATCTCGGCATTTCTCGTTAGCTCGTTAGCTTCCGTTTTTAGCACGTTAGCGGCTATTTTAATTGTATCGCTCATTTTGCGCCCCTACATCAGGTATATGATCGGCACGATGGTCGGGTATTTTTTGACTTTTCTAAATATATGCTTACGGATGACTTGGCGCACCTGGCCTTCGAGCATCCTGCCGTCTTTTAAAAGCTCCTCTTTGACATTGCTTAGATACTGCTCCAGCACGCCCTCCATCTCTTTTCTAAACTCACCGTCTTGCTTGTCGCCCACGAGTCCGTAGCTAATGACGCGAGGCTTGTTTATGAGCTTAGCACCGTGGCGAGAGATTTGCGCGATGATCATCACGACACCGGCTTCAGCCAAATTTTGCCTATCAATCACGACGTCGTCTGAAATTTGCTTGTTGATTTGGTTATCGATAAATACCTTGCCCGTTTTTACGGTCTTGGCGCGCTTCATGTATTTTTGGCAAATTTCTATCTGATCGCCGTCGCTCATCAGATAGATGTTTCGCTCGTCCACGCCGCAGGCTACGGCCGTTTCTTTATGCTTTGCGATGTGATTGTACTCGCCGTGAACCGGGAGGAAAAATTTAGGCTTTATTAGGCGCAGCATCAGTTTTTGCTCCTCTTGCGCCGCGTGACCGCTGACGTGTATCTCGCTAAAGTCCTGATACGCGACGCTAGCGCCTGATTTGATAAGGAAATTTAGCACCGTCGAGACGCTGCTTTCGTTGCCGGGGATCGCCTTTGAGCTGATGATGATCTGATCGGTCGGCTTTATTTTTATATATTTGTGTTCATCGGTAGCCATGCGGTATAGCGCGCTCATCGTCTCGCCCTGAGAGCCGGTGGTAACGATCAGCACCTCGTTATCTTTAAATTTGCCGACTTCGTTGGCATCGATGAAAATTTTCTTATCGAGCTTGATATAGCCAAGCTCCATCGCCGTGTAGAGGTTGCGCTCCATGCTACGGCCGATGACGCAGACCTTGCGGTTGTATTTTAGTCCCCAATCGATCGCTTGATAGACGCGGTGGATATTGGAGCTAAACGTGCTCATTATCACGCGGCCTTTGGCTTTGGAAAATATCGCATCAAAGGTCTTGCCCACGCTGCTTTCACTTTTAGTAAAGCCCTCTCTGTAGCTGTTCGTGCTATCGCTCATGAGGCACAGTACGCCGCGCTCGCCGTAGTATGCGAGCCTGCCAAGATCTGTCGGGTAGCCGTCGATCGGCGTGTGGTCGATCTTAAAGTCGCCAGTGTGGATGATAGTGCCCGCCTTTGTCGTGATGGCTAGCGCGCTAGCATCGATGATAGAGTGGGTGATGTGTATCCACTCGACCTCAAAATCCCCTATCAGATACGGCTTGCGCTTCTCCACCGAGCGGAAAAGCGAACGCTCCTGCTTTAGTCCGTGCTCTTCAAATTTGTTATTTATCATGCCGAGCGGCAAAGGCGTAGCGTAAATCGGAAATTTAAACTCTTTATAAAAGTAGGGCACCGCGCCGATGTGATCCTCGTGTGCGTGCGTGATGACGACGCCTTTTATCTTGTCTTTTATCTTGCGCACGTAGTCAAAGTCTGGGATCAGGATATCCACACCGTGCATGCTCTCGCTAGGAAAGCTCATGCCGATATCCACGATGATCGCGCTCGTGTCGGTCTCAAATATCGTCATATTTCCGCCGATCTCGCCCAGTCCGCCAAGAGGCGTGACGCGGATCTTGTGATCGGTCGAGTTTAGGTATTTCATCGGCTCAAGGCGTAGTTCATGGACGGCTTTGTTCGCCTCCATCGCGCTAGCTATATCTTGCTGCCACTGCTCGTTTCCGCTTAGCTTGGCAGGTAAATTTTTCTTCGGCTTTCGCTGTTTTTTAGGCTTAGCTTCTGCTGTTTGATTTTCGGCGTTAGCGGCTTGCTTGTTAGCATTTTTATTTTCGCCTTGCACGCCGTTTTGGGAGTTTTGTTTGCCATTTTTACTGCGATTTTTTTTGCCGTTTTGTTTGTTAGCGTTAGTTTGCTCGCCGTTTTGGGCGCGCTGTTCGCCGCCGTCAAAAGGCTCTAAAAAGAAATTATCTATCACGCTTTGACTGGCTTTTTGCTCGCCGTTTTGGGCGTTTTGATCTAAATTTTCTTGTTTATTTTTATTTCTCGGGCGAAATCTACGCTTTTTATTGCTCTTGCCCTGAGAGACCACCGCTTTTTCTTCGTTCTTGTCGTTCATTATCTTCCTTTAAATTTTTAAATACTTCTAGATAAAGATCGACATTTAGCTCGTGCGGACGGATGTTTGCGCTCAAATTTAGCAGACTGAAAATTCGCTCGACTTCAGGCTTTTTATAGCTTGAACTCAAATTTTTCGTTAGCGTTTTTCTAGGCGCGCTAAAGGCGATTTTGAGGTAAGTTTTAAATTTTTCGTATTCAAATTTACTCTCAAATATTCCGGTTTCGCCTATTAAATTTTTACTTTTTTGCAGTTCTATAACCGAGGAAGTTACTTTCGGCGGCGGATTAAAGCAGCTCGCATCCACGTCAAAAAGCAGCTCGCAGCCGCCTTGAAGCGAGGCTAAAATCGCCAAAGAGCTAAAATCTCTATCGCCGCTTTTTGCGCTAAATTTGAGTGCGACTTCCTTTTGTATCATCACGACCAGGCCGCGACATTTCTCGTCTTCGATCGCATTTAGGATCATCTTCGTAGCGACGTAGTAGGGCAGGTTTGCCGCTAAAAAATACGGCTCATCGCTCAGGCCGTCTTCGCTCCATTGATCCAGCGCGTCTTTACAAAAAAGTTTCAATCGTCCGTTTTGAATTTCGTTTACGAATTTTTTCTGCAGCAGCGCAAAAAGTTCGGTATCTATCTCGTAGCTAGTTACGCCGCAAATCCGCAAAATTCTAAATGTCAAATCACCTAAGCCAGGCCCAATTTCAACGATATTTTGCGTATCTTTGGGAATCGCTTGGATGATTTTGTTTAGCGTCGCTTCGTCGTGTAAAAAATTTTGCCCGAAGCATTTTTTTGCTTTAATATTTTCCATTTTAACTCCGCAGAGTAGCGAAGCCACTGCTGCAAACAAACCCATCGCTCGCATCGCTTTGCGATAAGCTTCGCTCACTCGCTCCCGCACGGACGATTTCTTGAAAAGCCGCGACTTAAAAGAAGCGGAGCAGTTATCGTCCTCTAACGGCGGTTGCTCACCCACCTAAAGCACACCGATGTTTGCGGCATCGGCGTAAATTTACCTTAAATTTTCGCCGATTTTACCCAAAAATATCTTATGTAATGATTAGATAAGTCAAATTTAGCTAAAATAAAGCCAAATTTTAGCTAAAGAAGAACGATGAATCATTTTGCAAAACGCATAATCCCATGCCTAGACGTCAAAGACGGACGGGTGGTAAAGGGCGTAAATTTCGTAGGCCTCGTGGATGCGGGCGATCCGGTCGAGATAGCCAAACGCTACAACGAGGAGGGCGCGGACGAGCTGTGTTTCCTCGACATCACGGCGTCGCACCTTGAGCGCGATACGATAGTGGACGTCGTAGAGCGGGTCGCGCGCGAGCTTTTTATCCCGCTGACCGTTGGCGGCGGCATACGCACGATCGACGATATCTCGCGCCTGCTAAACGTCGGTTGCGACAAAATAAGCCTCAACTCGGCCGCGATAAAAAATCCGAATTTGATAGACGAAGCGGCGAATAAATTCGGCTCGCAGTGCGTTGTGGTCGCGATCGACGCAAAGAGGACGGGCGATAGTTACAGCGTTTTTATAAACGGCGGTAGGCTAGATACGGGCAAGGACGCTCTTATTTGGGCGAAAGAGGCGCAGGAGCGCGGTGCTGGCGAGATTTTACTCACGTCGATGGACTGCGACGGCGTTAAAAACGGCTTTGAGTTAAATTTAGCGCGAATTTTTAGCGAGCTTGATATCCCCGTCATCGTAAGCGGTGGCGCGGGCAAAATGGAGCACTTTAAGGACGCATTTTTAGCGGGCGCGGACGCATGCCTAGCGGCGTCGATCTTTCATTTTAGAGAGATCGAGATTAAGGCACTTAAAACATACCTCAGACAAAACGGTATCGAGGTTAGGCTATGAAATTTGTACTCAAATTTAGCGCGCAAGAGGGTAGGGCGTGATTATCTCAGCGGGACGAAACGAAATATTTGCATTCGCGCTACCGATGGGCGTCGGGCTAATGGATATGAGCATAAATTTGACGGCGCTTTTACAAAAGCGAGCTATGGTCGATGGTTGCGGTAGATACGAGCAAAATTTGACGGCTAATCGGCAGCTTGACGAGAGGCTAAATTTGATTGATTCGCCTATTTTGCAAAGCGCGAAATCCTCTCAAAATCCAGATAAAATTTTAAACGCGCTGCCGAGTGAAATCATTTTTATAGGCTCGGCAGGACTTTACAAAGATGGCGAAGTTTTTGAAATTTACGAGAGCTCGGACGCGGCAAACATCGAAATTTCATGCCTAGAAAACAAGAGCTATTCGCCGATAGAGCGTGAAATCGCTTCTATTGTTCCACGTGGAACATGCAAGGTAAATTCGTCAAATTTTATCACGACCGATCAAAATTTGGCTCACAAGCTTTTTGTGTGCGGATATTTTTTAGAAAATATGGAATTTTTCGCAGTTCTCAAAGTCGCGCAAAAATTTCAAATCCCGGCTTACGGCATATTCGTAGCGACGAATTTTTGCGATAAAAACGCACACGAAGATTTTATCAAAAACCACGACCAGGCCAAAAAAAAGCTCGAAAAATACTTAAAACAAAAGGAAATCATTTGAAAAATTTGCTTGACTTTACGCTAGACGAGCTAAAAGAGCAGCTCTCGCCGCCGTTTCGCGCAAATCAAATTTTCGAGTGGCTATACAAAAAAAACGCGACGAGTTTTGACGAGATGCTAAATTTGCCGAAGGATCTGCGCGCAAATTTGGCGCAGGAGTTTTATCTCGATCCGCTAAAATGCGTCAAATTTGAGCAGAGTGCCGACGGCTCGATCAAATATCTTTTTGAGCTTAGAGACGGACTACGGATAGAAAGCGTGCTGCTGCCGATGAAAGAGGAGCTCAGCGATGAAAACGGCGAAGTAGCGCGTCACGCTCGTTATACGATCTGCGTTAGTTCGCAGGTTGGCTGCCGCATGGGCTGTTCGTTTTGTCTAACGGGCAAGAGCGGACTAACTAGAAACCTAACGCCGGGTGAAATAGTGGGGCAAATTTTGTGGATAAAAAGAGAAAATAAAATCCCCTATGAACGCCGCGTAAACGTCGTATACA
>CAUQJU010000076.1:0-6081 GCA_963518005.1 uncultured Campylobacter sp. | reverse complement strand
TCGAAGGTCTGTGATTTCTGCGGTAAGCACGCCGTTGCCGGTCGCTCCATCTCCCACTCTCACCGTACTGTGGCCCGCACCTTTAAGCCAAACATCCAGCGTGTTACTGTCGTTGTCGATGGCCAGCGCAAGAAGATGAATGTTTGCTCCCGTTGCCTCAAGTCCGGCAAGATTGCTCGCAACTAAGCAACTAAGCAACTTAGCTCGTCTTACCTCAAACTTAAAAGGGTCGCTTCGGCGACCTTTTCTTTTTTCAAATTCCCGTTTAACTCGCATCAAAGCCAAAATTTGCCATAATCTACGCCAAATTTAACGATCAAAGGAAAAATATGTCCAAAGTGCCCGTGAGCGAGGCCGCGGAAATCTTAGGCGTAACCAAGGAAGCCGTCTACAACCGCATTCGTCGCGGAACGCTAAAGACCTTTGAAAAAGACGGCGTAAAATACGTGGTTTTGGACGGCTACGAGCCCGGTACTACGGCAAATTTAGCGCCAAATCAGCCGCCCGAAACATCTACCGAAAAATTAGCCAAAAGCGCGAAATCTAAAAAATCAAAGACGGGCGAATTTGACTTGAATGAATTTCTACTCTCGCAAATTAGCGAACTAAAAGAACAAAACCAAAATTTGCAAGCCGACAAAGAGAGGCTTTTTCGCGAAAAAGAGCAAATTTTGCTAAATAATAAAACAGAAATCGCTCAAATTTACCGCGAGCGCGACGAGAAAATTAGAAATTTTTTAAATTTACTCGAGCGTCCGCTTTTGGCTCGCCAAAACGGCGAGTACGTAGCTCCGATCGATGTCGAATTTGTCGAGAGCGAGCCTGAAAACGAGGGCAAATGGACGAGCTTGGCCGAGTTTTTAAAATCGCAAAATTTAAGCGGCAAGAGCCTCAAAAAAACGCAAAATAAAATCATAAAAAACATCGGAAAATCAAAATTTATCAAATTTAAAAAAGGCGTGATAATGGTCAAAAGCAAGAAAATTTCAAAGGAGCTAGATAAAAAATGAGAGTTTTTAAACATATCAAAAAAGTAGCCAGCTACGCTGCTGTGGGTGGCTTTGGCGCGGTCGTGATAGCGGGATTGGCAGGCTGCGGTAGCAGCGATAACGGCGGCGAGTCAAGCGCGCTAAACGAAGCGGCGCAAAAAACGGGAGCTTTCGTCATCATCGAGGAGACTGCGCCGGGCAAATATAAAGTCCTAGAGGAGTATCCTAGCAGCGAAACTCGCGTCGTGCTAAAGGACATCAACGGCACCGAGCGCGTGCTGAGCAAAGAGGAGATGGATAAGCTAATCGCCGAGGAAAACGCTAAAATCGACGCCGGAACGTCGAATCTAACAGGCTCAAACGCTCAAAACGCGCAGCTAAGCAGCGGCGGTATGAGCCTTGGCGAGACGCTTCTAGCCTCGGCTGCGGGCGCGATCATAGGCAGTTGGATCGGCAACAAACTCTTTAACAATCCCGGCTATCAGTCGCAGCGCCAAAGCGCGTATAAAAACCCGAGCGCCTACTCAAGGAGCGTAGATAGCTTTAACAAAGCCAAAGCCGCTAGCTCGGCAAGTAAACCAAGCGGCGGAAAGAGCGGATTTTTCGGCGGTTCAAGCTCAAGTTCAAGCTCAAGTTTCGGAGGATAAAATGATAAATTTAAAAAAAATCGAACCGCTAAATAGCGAATTTTTAAGCGAGATCGGCTTTACCTGGCACACCGATCCGGACGGCAGCGACTACGTAGCAGACGAGCTAGTCGAGGTGAGCGAGTCGCAGGCCGAGGCGTATTATAACGCTGCAAACGAGCTATACGATATGTTCGTCGCAGCCGCCCAACACGTCATCGACAACAACCTCTACCACGAGGTCGGCATCCCGTTTAATCTCGTAGATCTAGTGCGCGAAAGCTGGGAAAACGACGTGCACTGGCATCTTTACGGTAGATTTGACCTTGCAGGCGGGCTGGACGGCAAGCAGGTAAAACTCATCGAATTTAACGCCGACACGCCGACTGCGGTGTTTGAGACGGCGATCATCCAGTGGGCGGCGCTTAAGTTTAACCGCATGGACGAGAGCGCGCAGTTTAACGACCTTTATGACGCTTTGAAGCAAAATTTTAGACGCCTCGTGACGTTAGATGAGGAGACCGAGAGCTTTAGCGAGCACTACGAGGGCTGGAAAATTTTATTTAGCTCGGTTGCGGGCAGTAGCGAGGACGAGCAGACCGTGAAGCTATTGCAATACATCGCCGAGGAGGCGGGCTTTCACACGGCGTTTGCTTACGCCCACGAGGTCGTATTTAACGACGAGGAGGGCGTGTTTTTTGACGGAGAAAACTACGAGTACTGGTTCAAGCTCGTGCCGTGGGAGGACATCGCCGTAGAGGAAGGCGAGCTAGCCATCATCCTAAAAAACATCGTCCAAAATCAAAAAGCCATCATCCTAAATCCCGCATACACGCTGCTTTTCCAAAGCAAAGGTATCTTGAAAATTTTATGGGATCTCTATCCGAATCACCCGCTTTTGCTCCAAGCTAGCGACAAGCCGATCGCTGGTAAAAAATGCGTGAAGAAGCCTGTTTTTGGGCGAGAGGGCGCGAACGTGAGCGTGATTGAGGCTGACGGTAGCATTAGCTCGCAAAACGGCGGCGACTACGGAGCAAACCGCGCGATCTATCAGGAATTTTACGAATTTAACAAAGACGCCGCCAACAACAGCTATCAAGCGGGCGTATTTTTCGCCTACGAAGCGTGCGCGCTGGGATATCGCAGGGGCGGCGAAATTTTAGATAACTACTCCAAATTCGTGGGTCATTTTATCAAATAAGGACGCAAAATGAAAATAGTCTGCCTCGATGCCGCGACGCTTGGAAGCGACGTAAATTTGGACGTTTTTAGGCAGTTTGGCGAGTTTGTTAGCTTTGAGACGACCGCCGAGGCCGAGCGCATAGAGCGGCTAAAGGGCGCGGACGTCGTCATCACGAACAAAGTCGTGATCGACAAAGAGACGATGGACGCGTCAAATTTAAAGCTAATCTGCATTAGCGCGACAGGTATGAACAACGTCGATCTCGCCTACGCCGCGTCAAAAGGCATTGCGGTAAAAAACGTCGCGGGTTACTCGACGGCCAGCGTCGTGCAGCATACGTTTGCTTGTCTTTTCGCGCTAACCAATCGCATCAAATTTTACGATAACTACGCACAAAGCGGCGAGTGGGCGAAAAGCGAAATTTTTACGAATTTAGACCGCAGCATCGGCGAGATAGCGGGCAAGAGCTTTGGCGTCATCGGCCTTGGCGAGATCGGCAGAGGCGTGGCGCGCATCGCGGCGGCATTTGGCGCGAGGGTGAGCTACTACTCCACTAGCGGCGCAAACGCAAACGCCGAGTTTAAAAGGCTAAATTTGCACGAGCTTTTAAGTAGCTGCGACATCGTGAGTATCCATGCTGGGCTAAACGAAAAAACGCGAAATTTGATCGGCGAACGAGAGTTAAATTTGATGAAAGAAGGGGCGATTTTAATGAACTTCGGACGCGGCGGTATCGTGGACGAAAGCGCCGTAGCCCGCGCGATAGACGGGCGAAATTTGCGATTTGCCTCGGATGTGCTAGAGACCGAGCCTATGCGCGCGGATCATCCGCTGCTTTGTATCAAAAACAAGGAAAATTTGATACTCACTCCGCACGTGGCTTGGGCGAGCTTTGAGGCTAGGCAGCGGCTCGTAGCGATGATCGTAGAAAATATAAAAGAATTTTTGAAAGGATAAAAATGGCAACCGAGCATAGTTTTGATATAAGCGCGGCGGTCGATATGATGGAGGTCAAAAACGCGCTGGAGACGGCAAAAAAGGAGATCGCGGCTAGATATGATTTTAAGGGACTTGCGGCCGAGGTAGAGCTAAACGAAAAGGAAAAAATCATCACGCTTCTTAGCTCTAGCGACAACAAAATCGACGCGCTAAAAGACATCGTGATCTCAAAGCTCATCAAGCGAAACATCCCGCCCGTGGCCGTGACTGAGAGCAAACGCGAGAGCGCGAGCGGCGCAAATATCAAGGCGACGCTAAAGCTAAACGACACCCTAGATAGCGAAAACGCAAAGAAAATAACCAAAGCGATCAAGGACGCAAAGCTAAAAGTAACTGCAGCGATCCGCGGCGAAGAGGTGCGAGTAAGCGGCAAAAGCATCGATGATCTGCAAGAATGCATAAGACTCGTGAAGGGGTTAAATTTGGAGTTGCCGATAAGTTTTAAAAATTTGAAGTAAATTTAATGGATAATTTTAAAAAGTTAATCCAAGAAAAAAATAGCGCCGTAAAGGAGTACGGCGATTTTATCAAAACGCTTAAAAATAAAGAGTGCGACAAGGACGTCTTAGGACTAATCGGTCTGTTAAAAGATAGACTGGCTAAATTTGAAAACCTTAGCTGCGATAATTATTCGCAAACGGCTGCGGATATAGACGAGCTAAACGACCGAATTTATCGCCAGGTAAATTTGCTTGCGAATTTGGATAAAATTAAGCCGCGATTCGGACGTTTATAAAAAATATAACGAAGTATACAATCAAAAGCGTATCAAGCTTTTCGTCTCGGAGCAAATTTGCCGCGTGAAAAAATACTATCAGGTTCTAATAGCGCTTTTGGGGCTGATTCCGTTTATAATATATTTTATCTTTTGGCAAAATGTCGGGTTTTTCTCGGTAGCCGACAGCGACAGCATCTTTTCGCTACTTAGCGCGCTAGCGATATCGGGTTTTGGTTTATTTATTATTTTATATATATTTCCTGCTTTGCATTTGGTTTTGATCGTTTCTTACGACGGCGGCGAAAAAACGAAACGCCTTTTTATGCGATTTATCTGATAGCTACGCTTGCAGGCATAGCATTTATAGGCGCAGGATATTTTTCCCCGAGAGCGGTAGATTCTCCGGGCCTTTATTTTACGGGGATCGGGGCGGTAGTAGCGGCGTTTTGTATATATTACCGCATTAAAAACGGTAAATTCGACATTCCTCTTTTATTTTTTATGATATCGCACGGATTTTTATCCTTCGCGACTCCGTTTATAGTGGCTCTGCTTGCCTACGTCCGCGTAAGCGAGGATGGGTTTACTACCGCTTTTTTAGTGCTTTTTATGACATTTTTTGCCTTTTTGTTTAGAGTGTTGATAAAGTCTAAGGATATAGATGATTTTAAGATAATTTTTTGGTCTTTGATAATCATAAATTTAGTCATCGTCGCGGTTATGAGCGGTAAAATCGTCCAAGTAGCCGATCTGGGAAATATAAACTACAAAATGCTATCGCTCAAAAAAGACGCCTTAAACGCTTTGCCAAAAAGCGTTTGCCTAAATAATCAAAACGGCTGCATCGGCGACGGAGCAAAGGACGGCTGCTACGCAAAACAAAAGGCGCAAATCGTCTCGTACAATAAACAAAAAGCCGAGCTAGCCGTAAAAGACGGCAACGAGACGTATATTTTTAGCGGAGTAAACGACGAGATAAAATTTATAGACGCTAACGGCACAGATATAGGCGTTGCGTCTAGCGACGAGGTCGTTTTTGAAAACTCGGTTTTAACGTACGGTAAAAACGGCAATCGTAGCAGCTCGCTCAAGGCAAGCGCGGTAAATCTCTCTCCCGTATGCAAAACGTACGCTTTAGAGCAAAAAGACGCCGTAAAGCTCTACAACGTCAAAATTCTGTCGGCTCTGGGTAAATTTTACTATCTGCAGACTAAAAGCGGAGAGAAATTTGAACTGGACTCAAGCCTGATAATCTCAAAGCAAAAGGCGGGCGACACGCGCTAAACTCGCTCAAAGCCGCTAAATTTTACTGTTTAAATTTACGCCAAGTCCGCCCGCAAAGCCTAAGATCGTCGCCATAAATTTAGAAGAGCCTTTAAATTTACCCTATTCTTTCGCATTATCGCTGCTTTTTAAACTTTCATAAAACAAAATCTAGATATACTTTAAGCATAATTTAATCAACATAATCTCAAAACAAAAAAGGAAAGATATGAGACTAAAATTTAACTCAAAGGAGAAAATATGAGTAAATTTATGCGCACCGCAGCGGTTCTTGCGCTAATT
>CAUQJU010000075.1:0-6157 GCA_963518005.1 uncultured Campylobacter sp. | reverse complement strand
TATCGCCAAATACGACGAATTTAACGGCGCGAATATCAAAAAAGAGCTATTTGCGGAGCTAAATTTACTAAAGCTAGTCGGCGCTATCTACGAAGAGGGCGGGCGTATCGTGCCGACGGGATTTGGCAGGTATCTTTGCCTCGTGCTCATGCGCGATTTTTACGCGGGCATGGATAAGGTGCGCGCGATATTTAAAGACGACGCGAAGATAAAGCGCAGTAAAATTTTACGCATCATGAGCGAAGAGACGCAGGCCGATTTTGAGGACGCTCTCATCTCGCCTAGAGCCGCGGTGTAATTAGCAAACCCCGTAAATTCGGCTAAATTTAACCAAGCCTGCGCGAAATTAAGCGTTAAATTTACTCTTTTTAGCAGGATTTACTCAGTCCGCGTCCGCTAAAGGCGCGCTAAAATGCTTTAAATTTAGCCCTGCGTAGTCAAAAACATCGAAACGAATTTACAAGAAGGAAAAATATGCAGCTTCAAGATTTGCTTGGCAGACCGATCCACTCTAAAGAGGTCAAAGAGTTTTTAGCGCGGTGCGGCTTGCCGCGTAACCCGACTCCAAATTACGATTCTTACGGTAATTTGTTTTGTGTGAGGGCAACTAATGACGAAAAAGGGGTTTATAGCGTATTTACGGGCTACGTAAGATATGCGGATATGTACGGAGAACCCATCGGCAGTTACAATAAAGAAAAAGACCAGCTGATTTTGCACGAGATTAGCGTCTATCCCGAAAAAGCGGGCGGAAATTCGGTCGTAGATTTGCCTTTTGGCTTAAATTTAGGCGACGATAAAAAGACGATCGAGGAAAAAATAGGCAAGAAGCTCACGGGTAAATGCAAAACGGATTACGGGTTTGGCTACGACGCTTTCTTTGAGGAATTTCGTTTGATAGTAGCATTAAATTTTGACGAGAGGCTGAGCTGGATTAGGTTGTTTAAATTGGAACTGCACGAAAAAGAGCGCGCCCGCCTAAAAGCGCGTCTGCGGTCGCAAAATAAAAACATAAATCCAAGCCGCATCCCCGAAATTCAGGCGCTTGGCGCCAAAACGCCTATGGCGGCGTGGCACAAACGTATGGCTGAGGGCGATGAGATGTTTAGCAAGCAGAGTATCGCGGCCGTAGAGGCGGCTCTAGCTAGCTACGCGCAAACTCTATGCGAAGCGACGCAAAAGAAAAGCGCCTCGGCCGTCTATAGCTGCACCGCAAAGCTCGTAAAAGCCCTAAATAAAATCAACGACAAATACGGCCTCATAGAGACCGTGGAGCGCGAGGAGCTGTGGGAGTGGATAGACGCGCTCGTGCGTAAAACGGGGCTAGAGTTAGGCGAGGACGTAGATATAACCGAGGAGTGGCGCGAGTGGTAGATAAAGGGGGCTCGTAAAGGAGACCAAAAAGCCTTTGCGGGAGCGAGGCTAGGAGACGGCATAGGGCTGGGCGAGGCCGAGGCCATCGACGACTACGCCAGGAAAGACGAAGTAACGCGCCGCAAAGCGCAACACAAACGGCAAGATTCGCAAGATATCCGCCCAAATTTAAACAAATATAGCGTAGGACTTGCTTTTTTGATGCTAAGGGGATGCTCTTTGGCTTTACGCGCAGGCGCTACGAGGCTGCCTCGCGAGCTAGCTATGTTTTGAGCTATTTTGACGGTGCGGACGGCTACGCGGCCTTCATATACGCGCGAAATCTCCTCCGCAAAGGCCAAAATCAAGTCCTCGAAGCAGACGCGGATACGGCCTGCTTTATTACTTTTGGCGATTAGCGCCGATGAAATCCTCTGCGCGGACAGCACATCCTAGCCTTTGTCTTGGGACGGTAAATTTACCGTCGTTTCTACGGCGCCAAGCCTATACGCGGTGCTTAAAAATACTATAAAAAGCAAGAAGCCCAATATAGCCTCGTTCGGCGGATAAACGCGTAAATTTAAACGCCCTAAATTTACGCGGCGCGGTATAAATTTGCTAAAATCCCGCGAAATTTGATTAAATTTGCTGGATTTGGCGCAGCCGCGCCGTCAAATTTACGCTGTTTTTGCAGGCTGCGCAAACGGATCTAAATTTAACCTCAAATCTACCCGCCGCCCAAGCTTGTTTAAATTTAATTTATGCTAAATTTCGCCCCGAAAGCGACCTTGCGGGCGCAAATTTTACCAAAGGTGAAGCGGTGGATACGGATAAATTTTTAAGCGAAATTTGGGGCACTCTTAAGCTATTTTTGGATCCCAAAACGCAAATTCTCGCAGACGAGCGAAGCCTCGCTGTTTTGCTCGCGGCGGATGCGGAGAATTTTTATAGATTTATGGCGCTAAAGGAGTTTAGGGATATCCTGCATGCGCTTGGACTAAAGGCCGATATATACAGCCTCCAGTGCGCTCAGCTAGGCTCGATAAACTCTCTAAAATCCGCAAAAATCTCAAAATCAAAACTACTCGCCGCGCTAGAAATCCTGCAGACAGAAAACATAATCTCCGCCGCGCATTTTAAGAGGCTTTCGGAGTTTTTACAGACTCTCGGCGCGGATTTGACCGCAGGGAACGAGCAAGAGGGCTCAAATTTTAAAAAATCGGACGTCTTTCATCAAAAAATAGACGCGCTAAACGATATCTGCGAGCAAATTTTATCGCTAAACCCGCATGCGAACGTCGCAAACGCGGCGAAAAAAGCGCATGAGCTAGAGTTTAACGTAGCGGTTACGGGCGTCATAAACGCGGGCAAATCAACCCTGCTAAACGCGCTGCTGGGCAAGAAAATCCTAGGCGCCTCAAACGTACCCGAAACGGTAAATTTGACCGTGCTAAAGTATGCGCCCGAGCCTTTTGCAAGGGTAAATTTTTGGAGCGAAGTGGAGCTAAAAGAGCTTGGAATAGCGCAAGATCAAGATAACGATATAGCCGAAATTTATGGCGGCGTGGGCGTCAAATTTGAGAGCGAAACGGCGCAAAATTTAAACGTCAAATTTAACGCGGACGACGAGTCGGCGGCTAAATTTCAAAGCACTAGTACGAGTCAAATTTGCTCCGAACCGCCCGCTAGCAAGACCGTCAAAGCGGACGAGATCAAGCGCTACACCTCGGCGGACTCCAAATACGCTAAATTCGTAAAAAGCGTCGAGCTTTACGAAAATTTGGAGCTTTTAAAGGATAACGTGCGTATCATCGATACGCCCGGCATCGACGACGCGGTGGCTGCGCGCGAGGAGCTGGTGCGGCGATTTATGCGGGAGTGCGATCTGATGGTGCACCTGATGAACGTCTCGCAAAGCGCCACGCAAAAGGATCTGGACTTCATCGTCTCAAGCCTGCAAAACTCCCACGCCGTGAGGCTCGCCGTGCTGCTAACGCACGCGGACGTGTTAAAGCAGGGCGAGCTAAACGAGGTCGCCGCCTACGCCAAAAAGAGCGTCGAGGAGCGTACGCGCGGCCTTGGCGTCGGGGCGGAGTTTTTCGCCGTGAGCGCTAAAAGCTACTTTGAAGGCGCGCAAAACAGCGGCGTCGAGGAGTTTAAGGAGTATCTTTACGAGACGCTTTTTGGTCAAAATAGCCAAAAATCTCGCCTTGGCATCGAGGCATATAAAAAGGAGCTCGGCCGCGTCTGCGCACAGTTTGCGGCGGATACGCAAAGCGAGATTTTAAAGCTGACGGGCTCAAATTTGAGCTTGTCGCAAAAGCTTTCTGAACTAAATGAGCAAAAAGCCGCGCTAGCTAGCCGCTTGGAGGACGTGAGGGGTGCGGTAAAAGAGGAGCTAGAGCGCCTAGATACGGCCAAGACCGCAGCTAGCTACGAGCTAGGCCTAAGGTCGCTAGCGCAAACGCTAAAGCAGCGCGTCGCAGATGACGTAAACTACGCGGTCTCTAAAAAACAAAAGATCGACCCGCAGCGCCTCTCGCGCATCGCGCAAACTACGATCAAAGACGGCGTTGCCGCCTTGATGCGTCAAAACCGCAACGAAATCGTGCGGCAAATCGCCGCATGCGCGCAAAATATCGCGCTAAAATTCGGCGAATTTGAGGGTAAAACGGCAGCTACCGAGGTCTTTAGCATAAACGACTATCTGCAATCAAAAGGGATAAGCTTAGAGTGCGCCCAGGTCGCGGACGCGGTGGCTAGCGCGGCAAACTCGGGCGCACAAGGCATACCCGAAGCCGCCAAAGTAGCCGCGGAGGAGTTTTTGGGCGCCCGGCGGATCAAAAATTTCGTTTTCGAGCTTAGCGAATTTGAAAAAAGCGAGTTTAAAAAGCAGATCGAAGCCGCACTAAAAGATAAAGAAAAGGCGCTCGCAATCAGCGAAGAAGCTCTAAAAAACGAGCTTGCCCAGCTAGCGAAAACTAGCGGGCGAGACTCGCGCGAGCTAGAGCGACTAAACTCGCAAAGCGAGGCGATAAATGCTATAAATTTGGAGCTGCAAAGTGTTTGAGGAGTTTATAAACGCGTATAAAACGCGGTATTTTAAGATATTTTCGGACGATTTTCACGGGCGATTTAGACGGCTACAAAACGAGCTAACCGAACCCAAATTTCACCCGAGCGCCGAGCTAAAACAGGAGCTAAATAAACTCGATCTGTTTTTATCTAGCCCGCTTACGGTCGCTATAGTCGGGCAGTTTTCTAGCGGGAAATCTACGTTTTTAAACGCGCTTTTGGGTAGCGAGATTTTACCGTCGGGCCTAACGCCCGTGACCTCAAAGCCGACCTTTATCAGATACGGCGCCGCGCCGGGGCTTAGCGTGCTTTACGAAAACGGCAGAGAGCTGTATCTAGGCGTCGAGGAGATAGGGCGCTTCGTCGATCAGCGCGTGTTTGGCGATGATGTTAGCAGGCTTTGCGTCTACGCGCCCTCTGAGATTTTAAAGTCGGTAAATTTCGTCGATACGCCGGGGCTAAACTCGCTCTCAAAGGCCGATACCGCCGTCACGCACGAAGTGCTAAAAGACGTCGCGGGCGTCATCTGGCTAAGCCTCGCCGACAATGCCGCACGCGCTAGCGAAGCCGCGCAGATCGAGGAGTTTTTGGCTGGCGGGGGCAAAACGGCGATCTGCTTGCTAAATCAAAAAGATAAGCTAAGCAAGGACGAGCTTGAGAGGCTCAAAACTCACGCGCAAACGACTTACGGGCGATTTTTCGAGCGCATTATCGCAGTTTCCGCCAAGCAAGCCGTAAAAGCGCAAGCTGCGGGCGATGCGGCGCTTTTAGCGGAGTCGAATTTTAGTGCGGCGATAAGCGCGATCCGCGAGCTCTTTGGCGGCGAAGAGATAAAAGAAAAGTTCGTGCGCGAAAAGTGCTCTAGGCTGGTTGCCGTAAATGCCAAGCAGCACGAAAAAATCGCTAAAATTTACGAAAAAGCCGGCGAGATAATCGCTAAATTTGACGCCGAGCTGGAGTCAAATTTAAAAGCCGTGCAAGAAAATTTTAAACCGAAAATCGAGCTAGCCTTTAACGAGCTAAAACACGTCGCAAAGCTCGTTGCAGACGAGATCCTAGCCAGCCTAAAAAGCGAGAAAAAGTATAAATACGCGCCGCGTAAAACGCTGCTAAAGGGCGAGTATTTTGAAGCTAGCACGTATGAGGCGGTGGATTTTGACAGCGACGAGGTGTTTTCAAAACGTATCTACAACGACGTGAAATTCGCCAAATTTTTTAGAACGTACAAGCGGGGCTTAAGCGCGCTGCAAGAGGAGATCGGCGCGGCGCTGGATGAAATTTACGCTCGGCTGGAGCGCGAATTTATGATTTATAAATCTGAATTTGAAAACGCGCAAAAAGAGGACGAAACGCACTCGGATACTCTGTTTGCCGACGTTAGGACGTATGCAGGGCAGGTGTATAGGACGTTTTTGCGAGACTATGAGACGGCGAAATTTAAAGGGCTGCAAAAGACGGCGCTGTTTTTTGAAAAGCTAAACCTCAAAGTCGCCGCAAACTACGAAAACGCCGTCAAGATCGCCGTGTATTTTCTAAAAGAAAAGATCGCGGGCTCGATGCGCGCGCACGAGCAAAACGGATTTGCGCTCTTTATCCCGAGCTTTGACGAGGTGCAAGACCGCGTTTTGACGTCGCTAAATTTGTACGAATTTGAAAACGAGATGCTTGGCAATGCGTCGTTTTTAAATAAAATTTTATCGGCTCTAAAGAGCGAATTTGCGCAGATAAA
>CAUQJU010000074.1:0-6235 GCA_963518005.1 uncultured Campylobacter sp. | reverse complement strand
CTGCAACCCCAAACGCTCGCGATGACGAGCGCGCCGCACACCTCGAATTCGGTTTATCAAAACAACAGCATCCGGCGCGCAGGCATACCTGCTATTAACCGAATGAGTAAAGAGTGGACCCTAGCGCCGTTAAACAGCCCTGTATACGTTGGATATGCAATAACGTCTATCTTTATTGATGGTATAGGTATCGATGAATCATACTCAACTGACAACTCCAGATCAAGCGAAATAAGACGCAACCAGTACTATTATGTCTCAAAAAACAATGACATATTTATGGAGCCGGCAGTGTCTCGCTCTGGAAGCCTTCATGCTCCTTTTCGTGGTGGCGGCGATCAACCGCATCTAACCAAAGAGGGACTAAAAGGCATATCTAAATACCTACGCCCCAATCTAAAAAACTTCGGCGTAACTAATTTGCGTATAGATTGTAATATAAATTCGGCAGATTTTGACTCTACGCATCCTATGGGAAATTGGTGGGATTCACGCTGGAAACTTCCGCAAAACAAAAATAAACCAAAGCCGCCTAAAAAAGTAACTCCGACAAAAAGTGCCTTATTTTTTGATCCGTACGGAAGACCGCTTTTTTTTATGCATCCAAATGGCGGCAGTTATACACCTCGGCTAGATGCTGACGGTAACGTATGCAGCATCACAATAGAAACAAAAAATCAAAAAGCCGTGATGAAGATGCAAGCAGAAACCGGCTATATAGGCGAGGTAGAGTATATCGACAAGTGATGCTATTTAGCTAAATTTAATCGCAAAAACTCAAATTTAACGCGGTTGATATGCTTTAGCAAGGCTTAGTAGCAAAATCAAGAGCGCATAAATTTTGGTATGAGTTTGATTTCCCGCAAAGGCTTTGACTCGGCCGTCCGCTCTAGGGCGCAATCTGGGTTCAAAAAATAAGCCTATGATTTTACGTAAATTTAGACCAAAAAGCCTTTAGGTTCTAAGAGCGGAGCTAAAATTTATCATCCTGCGAAAATAACCTTAACGAATCGCTTAAGATTTAAAATGCTAAAAAAGCAATTTTTAGGCGATTTTTAAAATATCGCGCAAATTTGCCAAGGCTTGAGCGACTAACCGATCAAGCTTTTTTGGGGAGGGCAAGCGTAAAAGATAAATTTACGCCTACTAAAACGGCGCCTTTAACCAAATGCCGAATAGTCGCGGAGACTATTTTTAGCCTATAAAGGATTTGCTTTGATTTTAGTTTTGCGACGCAAAAACCCCGTAACCGCGCATACAAGGCACGGGGCGTTTATTCGTTTCTAAGCGTCTCAAGCACGTTTATCTGCGCGGCTTTTTTTGCCGGATAAAACGACGAAAACGCCACGATGACGACCGCTCCGACTAAAATCATGGCAAGATCAAGTAAGGATAGCTCCATAGGAAGCTTCGCGCTGCCGTAGACGTCGGCCGGCAAATTTACGATATCAAAGCTGCCGAGCAACCATACGCCAAAGAGTCCGAGCACGAGCCCAAACACTATCCCGCCTCCGCCTATCGTGGCGCCGAGAGCAAAAAAGCTCTTTTTTATCTCGGCCTTGCTAGCGCCCAGCGAGAGCAGTAGCGCGATCTCTTGGCGGCGATTCATGACGGTCATAAGCAGCGAGCTTATGATATTTAGCGAGGCAACCAGGATGATGAGCATCAAAACGATGAAAAGTGCGCGTTTTTCGAGAGCCAAAGCGGAGAAAAAGTTACCGTTTTGCTGCCACCAGCCGATAGCTTTTTGCCCCAATCGCAGCTCGCGCGAGATCTTTTCGATGTCGGCGAACGGATCGTTTGAAAACACGTGTATACCGTCAAATTTACCCTCGTCGTACTCGAGTATCTTGCGCAGCGCCTCTACGCTCGTGTAGAGGTAGCTTTTGTCGTAGGCCACGAGCCCCGAGCTAAACGAGCTCACTACGTCAAAGCGCTTCATTTTAGGCGTTAGCGCAAAGCCGCTCGGATCGTTTTTAGTAAAAATGAGCGTGAGTTTGTCGTTTTCGTTTATCATCATCTCGTTTTTGACGCCTTGTCCGACGAGCAATCCGTATCCGTCAAGCTCGCGGTCACCAAGACCGGCTGCCACGACTGAGTTTATCTGCTTTTCGTCGGCTGAATTTACGCCAAAAAGCAGTCCGCCCTCGAAGCTATTTGCACCCTTGATGATAACTTGACTCATGATGTACGGGCTAAATTTGAGATTCGGAAACTTTTGCTTTAGTTCGCTAACGTCGCTCTCGTCGATGTTGCCACGTATGGCAGAGAGGATCGTGATCGGGTAGTTCATGGTAAAAAGTTTGCGCTCAAACTCCTTGTCAAAGCCGTTCATGATCGCCATCGCGACGATAAGAACCATGAGCCCGACGCCCACACCTAGAAACGCTAGCAGTGCCGAAAGCATGATAAATGGCTGGGTTTTGTCAAACCGTAGATATTTAAAAAGTAGATATTTGGTTAGGCTCATTTGATTTTCCGTTGTTTAAATTTGGGCTTTGGTTTGCTCGCTACTTTTGCGTCGCTTTGTCTTGTTTAAATTTGCGCTGAGGCGAGTTTAAAATTTAAATCGTCCATCCGTGTAAATTTGACGCCAAATTTTTAAACCGCTTGCAAAAGCTAGGCGTTAAATTTACGACTTCGCGCCGCTATAAAAACGGCGGCAAACTTAAATGCTAAATTTAGCAAACCGCCGCCAAAACCCCAAAGCTAAATTTTATCCCAATCCTCAGCAAAAGCTCCTTTTTTAGGGCCGCTCTTGCCGTGGCAGTCTTTGTACTTTTTGCTGCTTCCGCACGGGCACGGGTCGTTTCTGGATACTTTTTTGCCGGGCTTTTCTTCGCTCTCGGGCGCGCTCGTAGCCTCGGTATCTTGAGCTTCTTGCGGCGTAGACTCACTAGGCTCGGAGAAGCTTAGGCGAACGGCCGTTAGCAGCTTGATGCTTTCAAATTTGATGCGGCTAACGAGCTCCATAAAGAGGTTAAAGCTCTCTTTTTTATACTCGGTAAGCGGATCTTTTTGGTTGTAGCCGCGCAGTCCGATACCGGTTTTTAGGATGTCCATCTGGTATAGATGCTCGCGCCATGCGGTGTCGAGTACTTGCAGGCAGAGTACCTTCTCTAGGTATCTGCGCTGATCCTCACCTATGACGCCCATTTTTTCTTCGTAGTCGGACTCAAATTTAGCCGTTATCTTCTTAGCAAGCTCGGCGTAGTCGAGATCTTTTAGCTCATCTGGCTGCATGAACGCGCCGTTTGAGATTATCACGGAGCTTAGTTTTTCGAGGTTATACTCGCTCTTTGGCTCGCCTGCGTAAATTTCGGCTTGAGCTAGCAGATGCTCGACAAACTCGGCGCGATTTTGCTTGATCTTTTCGCTGACTTCAAAATTTGGATCAAGAAGCTCGTTTCTAAATTTATATACTGTTTTTCGCTGCTCGTTTGCGACGTCGTCGTATTCAAGGATATGTTTTCGTGCTTCAAAGTGCAGGCTCTCGACCTTTTTTTGCGCATTTTCGACGGCTCTGGTAACCATTTTGGAGTCGATGCTTTCGCCCTCTTCGATACCAAGACGCGTCATTATCGCCTTGATGCGGTCGCTGCCAAATATTCTAAGCAGATTATCCTCAAGGCTTAGGTAAAAGCGGCTCACTCCAGGATCGCCCTGACGTCCAGAGCGGCCTCGCAGCTGGTTGTCGATACGGCGGCTTTCGTGCCTTTCGGTACCGATGATGTATAGACCGCCAAGAGCCCGCACCTCGTCGTCGATGCGGATATCTACGCCGCGTCCGGCCATGTTCGTCGCGATCGTAACCGCTCCGCGAGCGCCTGCTTGAGCGATGATCTCGGCCTCTTTTTCGTGATTTTTAGCGTTTAGCACGGAGTGCGGGATCTTTTCTTTTACGAGCAGGTTGTGCAGCTTTTCGCTCTTTTCGATCGAGGCGGTACCGACAAGTACGGGCTGACCGCGGTCGTGAGCCTTTTTGATTTCGTCGATCACGGCTTTAAATTTCTCGTTTTCGGTTTTGTAGATGAGATCGTTGTTGTCTTTTCTGATTACCGGCACGTTTGTCGGGATCGATACGACGTCAAGCTTGTAAATTTGCGAAAACTCGGTCGCCTCCGTCTGCGCCGTACCCGTCATGCCCGATAGTTTTTTGTAAAGTCTAAAGTAGTTTTGAAATGTAATATCTGCTAGCGTTTGGCTCTCTTCTTGGATCTTTACGCCCTCTTTGGCCTCGAGCGCTTGGTGCAAGCCCTCGCTAAATCTTCGTCCTTCGCTCAGACGCCCCGTAAATTCATCCACGATTACGACTTGACCATCGCGAACGACGTAGTGTACGTCCTTTTCAAAGAGATTGTGCGCTTTAAGAGCTTGGTCTAGATGATGGCTCAAAATCGCGTTTTCCATGTCATATAGATTTGCCACGCCAAAGAGCTTTTCAGCCTTTGAGATGCCTTCTTCGGTGATCGCTATCGTGCGGTTTTTCTCATCGACGGTGAAGTCGCCCGTAGCCTTTTCTTGCGGAGTCGCAGGCGGTTCGCCGCGCTTCATCTGGCGCGCGACTTCGTTTGCTTTGATGTAGCCGTCTAGCGTGCGGTTTGTGGGGCCTGAGATAATGAGCGGCGTCCTGGCCTCGTCGATGAGGATACTATCGACCTCGTCCACGATGACGAAGTTATGCTCTCTTTGCACCTTATCTTTGAAATCCATTTTCATATTGTCGCGTAGGTAGTCAAAGCCAAATTCGTTATTAGTGCCGTACGTGATGTCGCTGTCGTATGCGGCTTTTCGCGCCGAGTCGTCGTATTCGCCCCCTAGTATCACGCCGACGCTTAGGCCTAGAAATTTATAAATTTCGCCCATTTGCGTCGCGTCGCGTTTGGCTAGATAGTCGTTTACGGTCACGACGTGCACGCCCTTACCGCTCATCGCGTTTAGCACGACGGGTAGGCTTGCTACGAGGGTTTTACCTTCGCCCGTTTTCATCTCGGCGATCTTGCCGTCGTTTAGCACCATGCCACCGATTAGCTGAACGTCGAAATGACGCATATTTAGCGTCCTTTTACCGACCTCGCGCACGATAGCAAACACCTCGTCCAGCAGCTCATCCTGGCTCTTTTCGCCGTTTTGCACCTGCGCTTTAAATTCGTTAAATTTAGCCTTAAGTTCATCGTCGCTCATCGCTTGATATTTGCTTTCAAGCGAGTTTATGTAGGCGACGCGTTTAAAATATTTTTTTACTTCCCTGTCGTTTTTTGTACCGAATATCTTTTGCATAAACGCCGTTATCAATTATAGCCGTTAAAATTTATTAAAGGTTGGATTTTAACATTTTATTATTTAAACTTAGCTAGAATTTTGCCCGGTAAAGGAAAATATATGAAAAAAATTTTAGCATTTTTGCTCTTTTGCGCCTCGGCTTTCGGAGTTACGTTAAATTTTGTCACGCTTCAAAGCGACTTCGTGCAAACCATCACGAGCGAGAACGAAACGGTCGATTACTACGGTAAATTTTACGCAAAAAGCAACAACCGCGCCTACTGGATCTATGAGCGCCCGACGCCTAAAAAAATCTACTTTGACAAAAACCGCGTCGTCGTGATCGAGGATGCGCTCGAGCAAGCTATCGTCTCTAAATTTGAAAAGGCGCCAAATTTGATCGACGTCGTTAGAAACGCGGTTAAGATCACCGATACGCTTTATAAGGCTAAATACGACGGCGTAGAGTATCTAATCACCGTCAAAAACTACATTCCCACAAGGATAGACTACGAGGATAAGCTCGGCAACAAAATCAAAATCACACTGAGCAATACTAAGAAGGATTTTAAGATAAGCGATGATTTGCTGACGCCGGTGATACCGTCGTATTATGATGTCATAAACCAATAAATTTTTAGTGAAAAGCAGCTTGTCTTTTTCCTTCATACTTTTTTGGATTTAAATTTTACTCGGTCACTACCGAGAAGGTAGTTCCCGTCGTAAAATTTAAATACGCCTCGTCTAAAGAAAAAATACGGCGCCTTATCGCCTTTCGTTCAAATTTGAGGTCAAATTTTGTAAATTTCGACTTCAAATTTTACGCACCGAGACCAGTATCTTGAAAATATGAAATTTATCTCCCCTAAAATTTATAAAACTAGCGACGCTTTGCGCCAGCAAAGCTATGTCGCCACATCTCACGTCGTAGGGGTTGGGGGATTGTTAAGGGGGAAGGGAGCGACTTCGTAAT
>CAUQJU010000073.1:0-6239 GCA_963518005.1 uncultured Campylobacter sp. | reverse complement strand
CCGTTTATGGTTCCTACGACCACGCAGACGTAAACGCAGCTGCGGTAAACCAGCTTGCTGGAGTCTATTAGCGGATTAATAAGCGAGAGAATAATAAGCATAATAGCGACCGGATAGATGGCTACTAGTACGGGAATTGAGCCCTTGATGATGGTCGTAAGGCCGAAATTTGCCACGCCAAAGCCGATCAAACACCACGCCGCAACCCAAATTTTATATTTGACGCGCCCGTCCGTTAGCTCCTCGAAGTACTCGCTAGCAGAGCTGATGAGCCCCAGCGTCGTCGTGATGCAAGCTAGAAAAAACGCCGAACCTAGCACCAAAACGCCCGCTTTACCGAAGTAATGGTCGCTAATGCGCGATAGCAGCTCGGCTCCGTTTATCTGCGGCGCGTCTTTAAAAAGCTCCGCCGACGTAGCGCCGAGGTAGCCTAGCATAAGGTAAATCGCCATCAAAATCACGCCTGCCGTCATGCCTGCCTTTATCGTCGAGGAGACGAGATGACGCTCGTCTTTTACGCCCACGGTTCTGATGGCGTTTATCACGATGATACCAAAGGCAAGCGACGCTAGCGCGTCCATCGTCTGATAGCCCTCGACGAAGCCCTTGGCTGCGGCGTGTTGCGCGTACTCTCCGCTAGGAGCGGCAAACTCGCCTATCGGGAAGAAAAATCCCGCCCCAAAAAGCAGCAAAATCAGCGCCAAAAGCAGCGGAGTGAGGTATTTGCCGAGTAGATCGACTAGTTTTGACGGATTCATACAGACGTAATAATTTAACGCAAAATACGCCGCCGAGTAAAAAAACAGCCAAATTTGCAAATTTTCGTGCGCGATAAAAGGCTTAACCGCGATATCAAAGGGCATATTTGCCGCGCGAGGTATCGCAAAAAGCGGCCCGATCGTAAGGTATAAAAGCGCGGTAAAAAGCACCGCAAACACGGGGTCTATACGGCGCACTAGGCTTTGAAGCCCCTTTGCTCTAGCGATGGCTGCTACGCCAAGCACCGGCAAAAGCACTGCCGTGGCGCAAAAAAACATGATCGCGACGTAAAAATTCTGCCCAGCTTCTCGCCCCAAATTCGGCGGAAAGATGAAGTTCCCCGCGCCGAAAAACATCGCAAAAAGCGTGAGCGAGATGACTAAAAACTGATTTCTGCTAAGATTTTGTTTCATTTTCGCTCCGTTTCGGATTTAAATTTGACAGATTGTATTTGGATGAAGTTGAATTTTCGTTGATTTTGGTTAAATTCGCCGATTTTTCGAGCTTGCGTGTTTCGATTTGAAATTTAACAACGCAGCCGGAGTAAAATTTAAACATTTTAAAGTATAATCGCGCAAAGGAAAAAAATGGCGAAAATAAAGACGGTATTTGAGTGTCAAGCCTGCGGCAATCAGCAAAGCAAATGGGTCGGCAAATGCCCTCAGTGCGGGGCTTGGGATAGCTTTTTAGAACTAAATGCACAGCAGATCGAAACGCTAAAAGAGATCTCAAAAAGCACTGCAAAACCGAGCCTCGCAAAGCAAATCAGCGAGGTTGAAATAGAAAAAATCACGCGCATCAGCACGCAAAATGGCGAACTAGACCTAGTCCTTGGCGGCGGCGTCGTGGAGGGCTCGCTGGTGCTGATCGGCGGAAGCCCAGGCATCGGTAAAAGTACGTTGCTGCTAAAAATCGCGTCAAATTTCGCCGCCCAAGGCAAAAAGACGCTGTATGTCAGCGGCGAAGAGAGCGCGAGCCAGATCAAAATGCGCGCCCAGCGCCTAGACGCGGTCAAAGACGGGCTGTTTCTGCTCACGGAAATTTTACTCGAAAACATCCTCACAGAAGTACGCAAAAACGAGTATAAAATCCTCGTTATCGACTCCATACAGACCCTTTACAGCGAAAAAATCGCCTCAGCGCCGGGCTCGGTGTCGCAGGTGCGCGAGATCACCTTCGAGCTCATGCGCCTAGCCAAAAACGAAAATATCTGCGTCTTTATCATCGGGCATATCACGAAGGACGGCTCGATCGCGGGGCCGCGCATCTTGGAGCACATGGTGGACGTGGTGCTTTATTTCGAGGGCGACTCCAGCCGCGAGCTGCGTATGCTGCGGGGTTTTAAAAACCGCTTCGGCTCGACTAGCGAGGTAGGTATCTTTGAGATGAGCCAAAACGGGCTAATCAGCGCTAACGACGTCGCTGGTAAATTTTTCACGCGAGGCAAGGCAACTAGCGGCTCGGCGATCACTATCACGATGGAGGGCTCGCGCGCGCTTAGCGTCGAGATCCAGGCACTCGTGTGCGAGAGCGCGTATCCTAAGCGCAGCTCTACGGGTTTTGACAAGAACCGCCTAGATATGCTACTAGCGCTGCTTGAGCGCAAACTAGAGATCCCGCTGGGGCACTACGATGTCTTTATAAACGTAAGCGGAGGCGTCAAGATCGGCGAAACGGCGGCCGATCTAGCCGTAGTCGCGGCGATCATCTCCAGCTTTAAAAACCGTCCGATCAGCAAAGAGAGCGTATTTATGGGCGAGCTTAGCCTAAACGGCGAGATTCGCGAGATATTTAACCTCGATCAGCGCCTAAAAGAAGCCAAAACGCAGAAATTTAAAAACGCGATAGTGCCGTCTAAGCCGCTTGATGCGCAGGGGCTAAAGTGCTTCGTTGCAGGCGATATCACGCAGGTTTTGGAGTGGATGTAAAATTTAACAGCCAAAACCCGCGCCGCAAAAACGCAAAAGGAAAAATATGGAAAATCTAAAATGGAAGCTCTCAAAATCGCTAAAAACAGCGATGAGACAAAAAGATATCGATACTTTTACGCTAGCTAAAATCGCCGAGGAGACCTACGCAAAGGCTCATTGGGATAACGATTTGGACGTTAGGCAAGAGGTTTTTAAGGTTATCGACGAATACGCGAGCGAGGTAAATTTAGAAATCTTAGACCTCGTTTGTAAAATTTTAGGCGTTGGCGTTAAATTCGGCGACGGCGGAGATTTTTAAATTTGCCGCGACTTTAAATTTGCTTCAAAATTTAAATCAGGTGGAAAGCCTAAAGCGCTCAAATTTACGGTAAAATCAAAACGCAAAAGCGCAGACTCGGCGTTTAAATTTTATGCAGACTTGGCAAAAATGCAGATACGTGCGGTAAATTTTACATAGCTAGCCGGCTAAAAAAGGCTACAATCGCCTTTGCGCAATAAAGCTCGGCAAAAGGCGCCGTTTTTAGCAGGTTACGACGGTCGCGGCCCAAAAGAGCAAAGCGGCGAATTTTGCGAAAAAAATCGCGCCGAAAAATCCAGCTAGGCATAGCCGCAAAATGCCGTAAAAAACAAAAACTAGGAACAAAATGTTTGGTTATATTAGGTTTATCTTAGCGTATTTCGTGCTACTATCACACGTCGGTATAGGACTGGCGGGCAAAAACATCGGCGTATTTGCAGTCGTGATTTTTTATATCCTAGCAGGACTCGTCACATCAAAGGTCTTTATCAAAATCGCACCGAAAAACGCACAAATAAGCTACTTCATAAAAGATAGATTTTTACGCATTTATCCCGCATTTTTCTTTGCGTTTGCGCTAACGGTGCTATTTTTTTGCGCGACGTCGTATCTACAGCCACATTTTAACGCAAAAAATTTGCTCCTAAATGCGCTTATCGCGCCGCTAAATTACTTTTTTTGGCTTGATGTTTCCGTCATAGACGCGCCCGTGGGGCTAAATTTCATCATACCTCCCGCATGGTCGCTAGGAGCCGAGCTTCAGGCCTACGCCCTACTCGTACTCGCGATCAAATTTAGACGGCTAGGCTACGCGCTAGCTACCGGCTCGCTAGGCGTTTATGCAGCGGCAAATTTGGGCTTTATAAACTCCGATATTTACGGATATAGGCTTGTTTGCGGCGTATTTTTTATGTTTTATACGGGATTTTTGATCTATCAAAAAGAATTTGGCAAGCTCGCCATTTTTTACGCGGCGGTAGCGGCGCTGGCGGGCTATCTTTTTTACTCGCGCGAATTTAGCGCCTTTGGCGCAGAGACGGCAACCGGCTATCTAGTCGGAGCTGCGGTCGTACTAGCGCATGAGAAGTTTAAATTTAAGCTCAAATTTAGCGATATTGCAGGCTCGCTTTCATACGCGATTTTTATCAGCCATTTTATTTTTATTTGGCTTAGCGAGTTTTGGCTGGGATGGGTAAATTTAGCCTTCGTTACGGGTGGTTCGGTTATGTTTGGACTGATTAATTTTTGTCTAATCGAACGAAAAATAAACAAAATAAGATTTAAAAAACGAGTTTAAATTTACAAAATTAGACCAAATTTTAGGTTGTCGCAGATTCAAGAGTTTGTGAATTTTGTTTGCTTTTGTAGACGGCTCGCTGAGGGCTACGCCGCTTTTTTATCTAGCCTAAATTTAGGGCTATTTGCCTTAATACGTCGCAAGCCGTGAAATACGCCAAAAAGCTACTTAAGCAGCGGTATATCTTCGACGGCGATTTGCAGCTGCTAGAGCCAAACAAAATCGCATTTTAGACGGTTATTTTAAGCCTTTTAAAATTTTGCTCAGGTCTAAATTTGGGGCACTAGCACCTTATTTAAATACGTCCGACAGGCTATTAAAGATTATTTTTATGCTCCGCGATTTTAAGGCAAATTTTACGAAAATCTAGCAAACGCCGATTTGCTCGCTTTAATACAAAGCTTCTAAACACGCTCAATCTAGCATATTGACGCCAGCGTAGGCCGTCTAAAGCGGTTAAGCGCGCAGATGCGTCATTTGCCGTGTTGCGCGGCGGGTTAGAGCCAAATTTTATGTACTAGCCGCAGATAAAGGCTCGCCCGCCGACGCAAAAAACGGCGAATGGCCCCTAAAATTTACTTTAAAAACAATAATTTTACGTAAAATCCGTACCGCCAAATATTTTTCCAAATCCTTTGCCAGCCGTCAAATTTAAAACGACAAATAAAGATAAAATGCCAAAATCGTTCCAAATATCGGCAAATTTTACGCGAGGCAAAAAGCGTCTAGGTATCTAGTCGGTTTAAAATCCGCGAAGTTTACATTCTATCATAGTCGTCGCTGATGCGCACGATATCATCCTCGCCCAGATACTCGCCCGTTTGTACTTCGATGATGATAAGATCGGTGTTTGCGGTATTTTCTAGGCGGTGTATCTGCTCTTTTTTTATATAGATGGACTCGTTTTGCCTTAGCGGCGTCTGGCTATCATCTATCGTCACCAGCGCTTCGCCCTCGACGACGACCCAGTGTTCGTTCCTTTTAAAATGCTTTTGCAAGCTCAGTCTTTTACCGGGTTTAACCACTATCTTTTTCATCTTGTAGCCGCTACCCTCGCCTAGCACCTCGTAGCTGCCCCACGGACGGTATACGCTCGTGTGCGCTTCGCAAATTTCGGGAAGCGAATTCAAAAAGTGTTTATAAACCTCTTTTACCTTTTGCGAACTGCCTTTTTTAGCGATCAAAAGCGCGTCTTTAGTATCGACTACGAGCAAATTTTGCACGTCTACGAGCGCGGTCGGTTTTTTGGTCAGGATGAAATTTTCGCTTGCGCCGATTTGTAGCGATTCGCCGATATTTTTTATCTTTTTACTCAGCTCGTCAAAGCTACCCATATCGCTCCAGCCCGCATCAAGTGGTACCATTTTGATATTTAGGCTTTTTTGCATTAGCGCATAATCGATGCTGATGTCCTCGATCTTATCCATAAAATTTGGACTTATTTTTAGCAAATTCGGTTCGTTTGCCGAACCCTCTATCGCCGCCGTAACGTCTTTTACGATACTTGGCGCGTATTTTTTCATCTCGCTTAAAAATACGCCCGCCTTAAAACAAAACATACCGCTGTTAAAATAATATCCGCCCTCTTTTATAAATTTAGTCGCGGTTTCAAGGTTGGGCTTTTCGATAAACCGCTCCACATCGCCGTTTTTATCAGCCTTGATGTAGCCGTAGCCGGTATTTGGCTCGCTAGGTTTTATGCCAAACGTCACCAAAAAGCCTTGACTTGCGTAACTTTTTGCGATCAAAAGAGCCTTTTTATACTCAGCCTCCTCCTCGATCAAATGATCGCTCGGAGTAACGAGCAAAATCTCGTCCTCATCGCAGCAAAGTGCGGCAAACGTAATCGCCGCGGCAGTATTTTTACCGAAAGGCTCAAGAATAAATTTATCTATTTTTTTACTTCCGCATTCGTCAAGCGCCAAAAAATAGTGCGCCTCGTTGCAAACGATGA
>CAUQJU010000072.1:0-6306 GCA_963518005.1 uncultured Campylobacter sp. | reverse complement strand
CGCGGTAGCCGACACCAAAGCGGCCAAAGAGCTAGCTAAAAAAATCGGCTATCCGGTCATCCTAAAAGCAGCAGCCGGCGGCGGCGGGCGCGGCATGCGCGTGGTCGAGCGCGAGGAGGATATCGAAAAGGCGTTTTGGTCGGCCGAGAGCGAGGCGATGAGCGCGTTTGGCGACGGAACGATGTATATGGAAAAATACATCCTAAACCCGCGCCACATCGAGGTTCAGATCATCGGCGACAGCCACGGCAACGTCCTGCATATCGGCGAGCGCGACTGCTCTATGCAGCGCCGCCACCAAAAACTGATCGAAGAAAGCCCTGCAATACTACTAGACGAAGCGACGCGAGAGAGGCTACACGAAACCGCGATAAAAGCGGCAAAAGCTATCGGCTACGAGGGTGCGGGAACGTTTGAGTTTTTAGTCGATAAAAATTTGGATTTTTACTTCATCGAGATGAACACGCGCCTGCAAGTAGAACACTGCGTGAGCGAGATGGTGAGCGGCCTAGACATCATCGAGCTAATGATAAAAGTAGCCCAGGGCGAGGCGCTACCGCCTCAAGAGAACATCACGCTAAAAGGCCACGCCATCGAGTGCCGCATCACGGCCGAGGATCCAAATACGTTTACGCCAAGTCCCGGCAAGATAACCAAATACGTCTGCCCGGGCGGCCGAAACGTGCGCATGGACAGCCACATCTATCAGGACTACTCGATCCCGCCGTATTACGACAGTATGATCGGCAAGCTCATCGTCTGGGATACCGACCGCAACCGCGCGATACGCAAGATGAAGGTCGCGCTAGAACAGCTCGTCATAAGCGGCATCAAAACCACGCGAGACTTTCATATAGCGATGATGGAAAATCGCGATTTCATAGAAAACAACTACGATACCAACTACCTCTCCCGCCATTAAATTTACGGGCTGGACGGATACGTATTTTTACCTTGCCTAGCGGCCAAAAGGCTGCGGGCTAGGTAAACCTAGCTCAAATTCGCTTTATTTAAAAACCGACCAAGACGTTTTGGGGCGGACGGACAAATCGCCGTTACGCTAACTTAGGATAAATTTGCCGTTACGTTTTATTTATAAACTTACTGCGCTTACCGCGGCAATGCCAAGCAAAATCAAATTTATCCCGGCAAAATCGGCGACTTAAAATCAATCCTATTTCATTTACGCTAAATTTAGAGTTTGCCGAGCGCCCCCGCCGCTAGATAACCAAAATTTATCTCACACCATCTAAAATCGTTTTAGCGGGCAAAATTTGACGCATAAGCCTTAAAGCGATTTTAAATTTTAAATTTAGCCGCAAATCCGCCAAATCCTAAAAACGTAAATTCGGTTATAGGCATTGCTTTATCCGTAGTAAAACGTCGCCGCAAAAATCCGTATGATTTTGCCTAGCTTTCGCTATGCCGCGCCTAAAATAAATTCGAGAAAAAATCGGCGCGACGGTTTAGACAAAACAGGCAATTTGCAGCCAAAACGCCGCTTTTAGTCTGATTTTATACGGCGGCTAAATTAAAAGCCTAAATTTTATCCTAGCTTAAAAATATCAAGGCCTAAATTTAACTCGTCTATGATAGATAAAAGCTCTGAAAATTCCTTTTTTATCAGCGCGGCGTCCTCTAAGCTCGGCGGCGGCGAAAACAGCGTAGTTTCAAATCTATTTTTCGCTCCGTTTAAAAATAGATAAAATTTATCGTCCATAAACGCAGCGCTCACGCCCATCTGCGAGGCGTATTTTATCTTTAGCTCGCGCAAGCGCGCCATAAACGCGGGCGTCAAAAGATACCTTGCCTCGACCTTGTCGTCCGTAAAAACCCTAAATTCATCGTTAAAAAGAGTATCGTCCATCTGCTCTTTTTCGCCTAAAAATTTAGTATTTAGAGTGCGGCTTGCCACTATCGTTTGCCCGCTAAATTTCTTGTAAAACTCGCAGACTAAAACCGAGCCGCTAAAGGCTTGCATATCTTTCATCGTCTCCCAGGCAAAAACTATCGCAGATAGCAAATTTAGCGCCGCCGAGTCGCCTAAATTTAGCTTCGCGTCGTTTGGGATATCGATCGCTTCGCTGAGGCTAAATTTGACGCCATTATACGTTCCGCTAATTAGGTCTTCGGCGCGAAACTCGTCAGGCGAATAAATGCCGATTCTGCGAAATTCTTTACGGCTGATGCCGGCAAACGGATCATAGCTAAAATTTGGACCAACTTCGCTGATAGCTGCGCGGACGAAAACGTTTTTATAGAACGTTGGGTATTCGTACCATGCAGTCATTACTTTTTCGCAGCATATAGTCCAAATCACAAAATCCACCGGAATATAAACGATAAGTACAATAAGCATCGCCGAGTCGCTTTCAAAAATTGCTTCCAAGATAAAAGCTATGGCAAATGGCACGACATAAATAAAAAGCCAAAAACTATATTTTTGATGATGATTCCCCGACACTCTTTTTGCTTTTTTACGGTGGCAACTATGGCTTCGTTTATGTTCAAATTTTACCTCTTTTGGGATTTTATGTTTAGAGCGAATTTTAGCGAAATTTATGCCGTAAAGGCGCGGGTTTGGGCGAGTAAGCGGCTAAATTAAATAAAAATAGATCAAACTCGGCCGAAAATAAAAGAATTTAAGCCGAATCAATCGGCTTAAATTTGAGTTTAGCGCAGATGTTTGACGTTAGCTTTTGCGAGGAGTTTGTTGAAGTATTCGCCGATGACGCGCTCTTGTTCTAGTCTGTAAACCGCGTTCATAGCCTCGTTTTTTACCTCGTCAAAAGACGGTACGACCTGCCCTTTTTTAGCCGCTACGTAAAACATCTCAAAGCCCTCCGGAGTCTGAAAAATCTGCGTGAAAGTGCCGTCTGCGGTCTGCTGAAATATCTCTCTTAGCTGCGGCGGTATTTGCTCGCTTTTTAGATCTAGCACGTCCATATGCACGCTGTGGTTGGTGTTCATCGGGGAGCTTTTTCTAGCGACCTCCAAAAAATCAGCCGACGGGGCTACGTATCTAGTCACGCTAATATCGCTAAAACGGGCAAATGCACTAGGATTTTGCTCAAAATACGCTCTCGCGGCGTTTTCTGAAATGTTGATTTTAGCCTCGGAAAATATACTTTGATATAGCTTTTCTTGCTTTATGCTTTTTGCGACGTCGTCCTTAAACTGCGCGTAATCGCCGCCCTTTGACGTTACGGCGGAGCGAAGGCCTGCTACGTTCATACCGCTGTCGTTTGCTATTTTCTCCAGCCTTTGATTTACTTCGTAGTCGCTGGCTTCGATTTTTAGATTTTTGATCTGCGCGGTTTCTAGCCTATCGCGGATCAGTAAATTTAGAGCGGTCGTCTCATCCGTTTTTAGCTGTGCGGCGGCTTTGCGTAGTTCGTTTATCGTGATGGGTTCGTTTTCGATAATGGCGGCGATGCCGTTTGATATCTGGCTAGCGTTAGCCAGACAAAAACTGAGTAAAAACGCGGCAAACGAGATCTTTTTTAACATATAAAACCTTTGTTTAAGTCTAAAGTAAATATAATTTGAGCATTATAACATTTTAAATTTAAGCGCAAGCTATAAAGGTAAAATTTAATGCAAAATCCAAAAATAGTAACCAGATTTGCGCCATCCCCGACGGGTTACTTGCACATCGGCGGACTAAGAACCGCGCTATATAACTATCTCTACGCGCGCAAAAACGGCGGGAAATTTCTGCTACGCATCGAAGATACCGACCTAAAACGCAACTCCGAAGAAGCTGTGCAAGCGATAAAAGAGGCCTTTGCCTGGTGCGGGCTGGATCACGACGGCGAGGTGACGTATCAGTCGCGTAGATTTGACGTGTATAAAGAGTATGTAAACAAGCTGCTTGCCGAGGGCAAAGCCTACAAATGCTACATGAGCAAAGACGAGCTAGACGCTTTGCGCGCCGAGCAAGAAGCGAGAAAAGAAAGACCCAAATACGACAATCGCTACCGCGAATTTACCGGTACCCCGCCCGCGGGAGTCGAGCCCGTCATCCGTATCAAAGCGCCTCTAAGCGGCGAGATCGTGATCGACGACGGCATCAAGGGCGAGGTCAAATTTAGAGTCGAGGATATCCTAGATGATTTTATCATCGCGCGCAGCGACGGCACGCCGACGTATAACTTTACCGTCGTGATAGACGACGCGCTGATGGACGTAACCGACGTCATCCGCGGAGACGATCACCTCTCAAATACCCCAAAGCAAATCGTGCTATACGATGCGCTTGGCTTTAAAGCGCCGAAATTTTACCACGTCGCGATGATAAACGGAGAGGACGGCAGCAAACTAAGCAAACGACACGGCGCGACCGACGTGATGGAGTATAAGCGCATGGGTTATCTGCCTGAGGCTCTTTTAAATTTTCTCGTGCGCCTAGGCTGGAGCCACGGAAACGACGAAATTTTCGGCATGGACGATATGTTAAAGTATTTCGATCCGCACGATATAAACAAGAGCTCAAGCACCTATAACGCAAGCAAGCTAGAGTGGCTAAACGCCCACTATATCAAGACTCTGCCCTACGAGAGACTAGCAAGCGAGATGCTTAGCTTTGACATAGATTTTAAGGCGATGCCAAAGGGCGAGGTGCTGTTAAATTCATTACGCGAGCGCTCAAAAACGCTAGTTGAAATGAGCCAAAGCGCAAGAACGATAATAAACGCTCCAAGCGCATACGACGAAAAAGCCTACGCTAAATTTATCACGCCCCAAAGTAAGGAAAATTTGGCTAAATTTGCCGAAATTTTAGGCGAAAATTTAGACGCCAAAGGCTACGAGGAGACGACGGGTAAATTTTTAGAAGCAAACGGCTTAAAGCTAAAAGACCTAGCTCAGGCGCTTCGCGTCGCGCTAACTGGAAATAGCGTAAGCCCGGGGATATTTGAGGTGCTCGAAGTTTTGGGCGCGGACGAGACGAAAAAAAGAATAAAAAATATTTTAAAGGAGAACAAATGACACACGTAACTAACGAAGAGGCGCTCGCGTATCACGAGGGCGGCAAGATAGAGATAAAAGTAAAAACCCCATGCGCCACGGCAAAAGACCTATCTATGGCGTATACGCCGGGCGTTGCGGTGCCTTGTAAAGAGATCGAGGCCGACAACGAACTAGCCTACAAATACACCAACAAGGCAAATTTAGTAGCCGTCATCACCGACGGTACGGCCGTCCTAGGCCTAGGCGATATCGGCGCGGTAGCGGGCAAACCCGTGATGGAGGGCAAGGCTGTTTTGTTTAAAAAATTTGCAAACGTAGATGCATTCGACATCGAGCTAGACGAACACGATCCAGATAAGATAGTTGAAATTTGCAAAGCGCTCTCTCCAACTTTCGGCGGTATAAATTTAGAAGATATCCGCGCGCCGAAGTGCTTTGAGATCGAGCGCAAACTACAAGAAGCAGTCGATATCCCGGTCATGCACGACGATCAGCACGGCACGGCGATGATAACAAGCGCGGGTATAATAAACGCGATGGAGATTTCGGGCAAAGACATCTCTAAAATCAAAATCGTAGTTAGCGGCGCGGGCGCGGCTGGTATCGCATGCGCTAAGATGTACAAGGCTCTGGGCGCAAAACACATCGTGATGGTAGATAGCAAAGGCGTGATCCACAAAGGCCGCACCGATCTAACTCCGGAAAAGGTCGAATTCGCCCTTGAAACCGCAGATAGGACGCTAGCGGACGCGATGAAGGGCGCTGATATGTTCCTAGGCCTTAGCAAACCCGGCGTCGTAACCAAAGAAATGGTCGCATCGATGAACGACGAGCCGATTATTTTCGCGCTTGCTAACCCGACTCCCGAAATCTTCCCCGAAGACGTAGCTAGCGTGCGAAATGACGTGATGATGGGTACCGGCCGCAGCGACTATCCAAACCAGGTAAATAACGTTCTTGGCTTTCCGTTTATATTCCGCGGAGCGCTCGACGTCAGAGCCAAAAAAATCACCGAAAATATGAAGATGGCTGCGGCGCGCGCGCTTGCAAATTTGGCTAAAGAGCCCGTGCCTGCGGAGGTTTGCGCGGCGTTTGGCGTAAAAGAGCTAAAATTCGGCAAAGACTACATCATACCAAAACCGTTTGACAATCGCGTGCTTTTAGCCGTGGCTCCTGCGGTCGCGCAGGCTGCGGTCGATGACGGCGTAGCTAGGGTAAAAAATTTCGACGTCGAAGCGTATAGAGCGAGTCTGGCGAAGTTATTTTAGTTAAATTTGCAGAGTGCTTTGCCCTGCCGCTCTTAGCTTTTAAAGGCTGCGGCGAGCGGGGCTAGCC
>CAUQJU010000071.1:0-6323 GCA_963518005.1 uncultured Campylobacter sp. | reverse complement strand
GGTTTGCTTTGCTTAAAGCGCGCAAATTTAACGTTGCCGTAGAAGTCGTTTTAAATTTTAGGATTTTGGCTTTAAATTTTAGCCGTCGCCCTAAAATTTGCAAATTTTCCGCTAAATTTACGCGCCTGGTTTCTTTGCGATCGTTAAATTTGCTCTAAATCTCTCCCAAAATCTTTTTATAATTGCTAAAAATCGGCGAATCCTCGCCAAAATACAAACTCATCGCGCGCACGTAGCGATCGAGCGGATTTTGGATGCGGTTTAGCGTGAGACGCTTGCAAAACGGCAGGTCGTAGCTGCTTAAAATCACGCTAAAAGGCACGGGAAAATCGGTACCGAAAAGGATTTTGTCGTGGATTTGCGTTTGGGTTTTTAGATGCGGCAGGATACGGGCCTTGTTTATGCAAAGCAGCGCCGAAACGTCGGCATAAAGCCCGTCAAACTCGCGCAGCCAACGAAGTAGAGTGAAGTAGTTGGCGCCCAGTTTCTCCGGATCGCGCGAAAACATGGACAAAACGCCGTCGCTTGAGGCGCCCATGTGAGCGCAGACGATGCGGCAACCAAGATTTAGCGGGGATTTTAGCTGCTCGATGCTCTCAAGCGCCTTGTTTGACGCCAGCGAGTTTTCGTCGCCCACGTGGATTACTAGCGGCAGCCCAAGCTCGCTAAGCAGCCTAAAATATGGCTCATATCGCTTGTCGTTTAGATCCGTCTCCCAGTACGAGTGCAGCAGCTTACCGCCCTTAAAGCCCATTTTTTGGTATTTTTCGATCAAATTTAGCGCGTCTTTTCGGTTTGGGTTTACGCTAAAAAACGGCACAACCTCGCTCGGATTTTGCTCGTAAAAGGCAAAAACATCTTCGTTTGAGGCGCAGACGGTTTTGTCCTTGTGTACGAGGTTTCCGCTCTCGTCAAATTTCGCATCAACGCCGAAAACCACGGACTTTTGGACGAAATTTGAGCTTTTAATCAGCCGCGCGAAGTTGCTTTTGTAGCCTTCAAAACCGTTTTTTATAAGCTCGCTCCTGTTTATGTCGAATTTTTTGGCAAAAAACGCAAGTGCTAGTTTGTCGTAAAATCGGTCGAATTTTACGTCCGCGCTAAGTAAATGCGAGTGGATATCGACGGTTTTTATCTGCGTTAAATTTGCGTTTTGCAAGCCGCCTAGTTCGCTCTCCCGCACGGCGATTTCGTTAAATTTACCCCGCGAAAACCCGCTCGAATTTACTTCGTTTGCGGTTAAATTTACGCTCGTTTCGGCAAATTTATCTTTGGCGTAAATTTGACTCGCGTTTTGGTAAAACCTGAGCGTTTCTGACGTAGCCGTCTTGCTCGCTCTTAGATTTGAGCTTAAATTTACCCGCGCGTTCTGTTTTGACGGCTCAGCGAGACTGCCTAAATTTGCGCGAGAATTTGCCGCCGTTTTTCTGCCTCTCAAATTTACACCAAAACTAAAAGCCTCCAAACCCTCGCCTGCGCTATAAAAACCATCTCGAAACATCGTTTCTCCTTTTTAAAATTTGGCGAAATCATAGCCTAAATTTTAAAAAGTGTCAAGTGGTGCTTTACGCTTTATGATTTTCTAAGCTAAATTTGCGTAAGATTTCGTCAAAATTAACGAAAGGAAAGAGATGAGCTACAAGATGAGCGAGCTTTGCGAACTATCGCAAACGCCCAAATCAACGATACTCTTTTACGTCAAGGAAGGGCTTTTGCCCGAGCCCGTGAAGGTAAAAGATAACGTGCATCAGTACGGCGAGGATACGCTTTTGATGCTAAATTTCATCAAATACGTCCAGAGCAACTTCCACCTAAGCCTAAAAGAGGTCAAGGCGCTCACGCAGCAAAAGGGCTTTAGCTTTAAGCGCTGCTACGAGGCGCTTTTTGATTCGCTAGATACCTTTATGGGGTCAAATTTCGCCCAGACGCTAAGCGCCGAGCAGGCATGCGAGAGGCTGGGTATCAGCCAGGCCGAGCTGGATAAATTTATAAAAGAGGGATTTATCTTTATGCGAGGCGGCAAGCTAACGGAAAAAGAGGTCGAGATCCTGCAAATCGTGCTAGAGACCCAAAAGAGCGAGCACGGGCGGGAAATTTTACGGACTTATATAAATTTAGCCAAACAAACGGCCAAAATCGAAGCCGAGTGCGCGCGCGAAATTTACGCGAAAGCAAAGGATAAAAACGCGGCCTTAAAGCTCGTTTTCGACAATATCTTGATCCTAAAACCCTACATCTTAAATTTTCACACATTCGATGCCTACAAAAAGGAGAACAAATGAAAGGCGTTTTTTCGGTTAGGGGCTTTTTGCCCTTTTTGATCGTTATGTTTATCAACGCGGTCGTCGATCTTGGCCACAAAATCACGATCCAAAACATACTTTTTAAGAGCATCGAGGATGAAAATTTACAGATCATCCTGACCTCGCTCGTAAATTTGCTAATCTTGCTGCCCTACATCATGCTTTTTAGCGTTTCGGGCTTTTTAAACGATAAATTTTCGCGCACCCGCATCACTAGATACGCGGCGGCGAGCGAAATTTTACTCACGCTTTTTATCACTATAAGCTACCTTTGCGGCTGGTTTTACGTGGCGTTTGGCACGACGCTGCTGCTAGCGGTGCAAAGCGCGGTGTATAGCCCTGCTAAATACGGCCTGATTAAAAAAATCGTGGGCGCAGAAAAGCTTGGCGCTGCAAACGGTATCGTGCAGGCCTTTACTATCGTGGCGATTTTGCTTGGTTCGTTTGTTTTCTCGGCGATTTTCGAGAGCTACGCCGTAGCGAGCACGGATGCCGGTGAGATGATAAAATCAGTCTGGTTTATAGGCGCGATACTTTTCGTTTGCTCGGTAGCCGAGACGATTTTTACGTTTAAGATTCCGTTTTTTGAAGCAACCGATGCGGAGCTTAAATTTGACGCGAAAAAGTACTTTAAACTAGGCTACCTAAAAGAAAACACGAGGCACATCTTTAACAACAAAAACGCCTTTTTATGTACGCTGGGACTTTCTGTTTTCTGGGCGGTGGCGCAGCTGGGTATCGCCGTTTTTCCGGCTCACTACAAGGCTATGAGCGCGGATAATAACGTCATGATCGTGCAGGCGATTTTGGCCGTTAGCACCATCGGTCTAGTCGTGGGCTCTGCGCTAGCGGGCAGCTACTCGAAAAACCACATCGAGATGGGCATCGTGCCTTTTGGCGCGCTTGGGCTTTTTGTTTCGCTACTTATGTTTGCGCAGGGTTCAAGTGCTGCGTTTATGACGCTGGCGTCCTTTTTGTTCGGCTTTAGCGGCGGCATTTTCATCGTGCCGTTAAACGCAAATATCCAGTTTTTCACCTCTGAAGAGCAGATGGGCCGCACGCTAGCGGGCAGTAACTTTATCCAAAACATCTTTATGGCGGCGTTTTTACTGCTTGCGATGGCGTTTAGTATATTTGCCGTTAGTACGCCCGAAATTTTCGTCATTACTTCTTTTAGCGTGCTTATCTGCGCGCTGGTAGCGATAAAGTACCTGCCGCATCTTTTTGCGCGTTTGCTTATCATGCCGTTTTTTAGGATCGGCTATACGATCAACGTCGACGGCATCGAAAATATCCCGCAAAAAGGCGGCGTGTTGCTACTTGGCAACCACATGAGCTGGATAGACTGGGCGGTGCTACAGATGGCCTCTCCGCGCCCGATCAGATTTGCGATGCATAAGAGCTTTTATGAAATTTGGTACCTAAAATGGCTGTTAAATTTATTTGACGTGATCCCGATAGGCGCGGGAACTAGCAAAAGCGCGCTAGAAAAGATCCGCGAGTGCCTAGACACGGGCGACGTAGTGGCGCTATTTCCTGAGGGTCATATCAGCTATAACGGCCAGATAGACGAGTTTGCGCACGGTTACGAGATAGCCGCAAGCGATACGAACTCCGTCATCGTGCCGTTTTATCTACGCGGACTTTGGGGCTCTAGCTTCTCGCGCGCTCAAAAATACTACCAAAAAATCAGCCGCAAAATAGACGGCAAGCGCGCTATCAGGGTGAGCTTCGGCGCGCCTTTGGCACCTGAAACCAAAGCCCCGCAGGTGCGCGAAAAGGTCGTCGAGCTGTCGTTTTTTAGCTGGGCCGAGTATCTAAAAACTCTCGAGCCTATGCAGTTTAGCTGGCTAAAACACGCTAAAGCAAATCTGTTTAAACGCTCGATGGTAGATAGCACGGGCGCTGATCTAAACAATCTCAAGGTTATCGCTACGGTGCTTGTATTTTTGTCTAAATTTAAATTCTCGTTTTTAAAAGAGCGAAACGTCGGCGTGATACTGCCCTCCTCGGTGATGGGTAGCATTATAAATTTGATGTTATTTATCAGAGGCAAGATAAGCGTAAATCTAAACTACACGCTTAGCGAGCAAAATTTGATCGGCTGCGCGGACAAGGCTGGGTTAAGAAGCATAATCACGTCGCGCCAGTTTATCGCCAAGCTAAAGGCTCGCGGCTTTGAGCTGGAAGAATCTCTAAAAGGCAGACTCGTCTATCTCGAAGACGTCGCGCAGGGCATAAGCAAGGCCGATAAAATTTGCGCGATGATAAAGGCGATTTTGATGCCGCGCTGGCTGCTTGAGCTTATTTATTTTCGCGACGTTCGCATCGACGATGATGCTACGATACTCTTTAGCAGCGGCAGCGAAGGCACGCCAAAGGGCATCGTGCTAACGCATAAAAACATAATGGCTAACATCAAGCAAATTTCAGAGATCGTAAACACGGACGGCAACGACGTGATTTTGGCGTCGCTACCGATATTTCACTCGTTCGGGCTTACCGCGGCGACCTTTTTTCCGCTTAGCGAGGGTATCGCCTCCGCTCACGTGCCTGATCCCACGGACGCCTTTGCCGTGGGCAAGATGGTCGCCAAATACCACGCGACGATAATGTTTGGCACGTCGACGTTTTTTAGGCTCTATACCAAAAACAAAAAGCTAAATCCGCTGATGTTTTCTACGATCCGCTACGCGATAGCCGGCGCGGAGAAGCTAAACGCGGCCGTCAAGCGCGAGTTTAAGATGAAATTCGGCGTCGAAATTTACGAAGGCTACGGCACGACTGAGACCTCGCCCGTCGTTAGCGTAAATACCGCAAACGTGCTAGAGCCCGAGTTTTTTAAAGAGCTCGTTTTCTCAAAAGAGGGCAGCGTGGGTCTACCGACAGCCGGCACGATAATAAGAATCTGCGACCCTACAAGCCTAGAAAAGCTAGAAAACGGGCAAGCCGGACTAATCCTAATCGGCGGCCATCAGGTGATGAAGGGCTACTATCTAGATGAGGAGCGCACAAAAGAGGCGATCGTCGAGCTAGACGGCGTGCGCTACTATAACAGCGGCGACATCGGATTTTTGGACGAGGCGGGCTTTTTAACCATCACGGATAGGCTCTCTCGCTTTGCTAAAATCGGCGGCGAGATGATCAGCCTAGGCGCGCTCGAGGCTCAAATTTCAGCCGTATTGGGTGATGAGGCGACATTTGTGTGCACCAACGTCGCCGACGAGAAAAAGGGCGAGCAAGTCGTCATGCTCTTTAGCGGCGAGATCGGCGAGGAGGACGTGGCCGCGCGCATCAGGGCTTCTGCGATACCGTCCATCATGCAGCCTTCAAGGATTTTTAAAGTCGAAGCCGTACCGGTGCTAGGAACGGGCAAAGTTGACTTTAAATCAAGTAAAAAACTAGCGGCCCAGCTGGTTGCTGGCGAGGGAAATTTAGGCGTAGCAGAGGAAGCTTAAATTTGAGTGGTAAATTTAGGGCGGCAAAATTTGACGCCCTAAATTTGCAAATTTGACGAAAAGGGCTTAAATTTACGAGTTAAATTTAAGCCCGCTAAAGCTAGCGAAGCGACGTAAATTTGACCGCCGTAAGCAAGTCAAATTTACACCAAATCCCTGCTGCTAAAGATAAAATATCCGCCCACAAGCATAATCGCGCCCAAAATCAGCGGGTAAAAAATCGAGTAAATAACAAATCCAAACGCGCTAAAGTTGTTTAGCACGAAATTTGACGCCACGCCGATAACGGCTAAATTTGGATCAAATAGGCTAATCGCCGCGATCCTAAAGACCTCGATCGGGTTAATGAGCGCGATAAAAAAGATGATATCCTCGCGCACGTTGCTCTTCATCAAAAAGCCGATCAGCGCGAGGTCCAAAAACGCTAGCAAGATAAGCCAGAGCAAAAACGCGACGCCTTGACCCATTTCTTGATTTTTGATCACCGAGGAGATGAGAAATCCAAACGACAAAAATACGAAACTAAGCGCGAAAAGTAGGGCTGTGTAGAGGGTTAGGATAT
>CAUQJU010000070.1:0-6440 GCA_963518005.1 uncultured Campylobacter sp. | reverse complement strand
AGGCTGAAGTGAGCGAATTTTACGGTAAATTTAGCCTAAACTACCCGCATAAACTAAAAGCGCTAGAATACGTAAATACCCGCGACTACGATGCGCTTGACGAGGATATCGACGTTTATCTGTGCCCTTGCGAGCGCAGTACGGACGTATTTGCGAGAATGATTCAGGGGTATTTTACGGACGATTTTGAGCCCGAGCAGACGTATGCGTTTATTTTAATGATGAATGAGCGATTTGGATTTGAGTTTCTCGGAATAGGCGCCACTATAATGCTATTTTACCGCCGCGAAAATTTAAGCGACGATAAGGCCGAGGAGCTACTGCAAGAGCTGGCTAAAATTTACGATACGCCTTACGAAGCAATCAAAAAAGCTCTGTGGCATAGCGCGTTTGGCTCTCGTAAGACGATCGTGCTGCCTTTTGCCGAAAATATCGAGGATGCAGTGACGGAGAAGCTGTAAATTTGGGGTAAAATTTACCCCGAAAACTCAAAATTTTAAGCCCAAATCTTAAACATTACAAAATTTTAAAGAAATTTTAGCTACACTCTGCAAATTTTATGAAAAAGGATGCAAAATGAACCCTTCCGAATTTATCTGGATGGATGGAAAATTAGTCAAATGGGAGGACGCTAAAGTCCATGTCCTAACCCACTCGCTTCACTATGCAAACGCTGTATTTGAGGGCACAAGAGCCTATATGACGGATAAAGGCTTAGCGGTATTTCGCCTTAGCGATCACACCGCGCGCCTACTAAAATCAGCCAAAATGACGATCTTAAACGTCAAGTACACGCAAAAAGAGCTTGAAGACGCGCAGGTCGAGCTGCTTCGCGCAAATAAATTTAAATCAAACGTCTATCTGCGCCCGATCGTTTATCTAGGCTACGGCATCATGGGTCTAGCTCACACCAAAGCTCCGGTAAATACCGCAATCGCTGCATGGGAGTGGGGTGCGTATCTAGGCGAAGAGGGGCTAAAAAAGGGCATCCGCGTGAAAATTTCAAGCTTTGCCAAACTAAACGTCGGCGGTCAAATGAGCCGCGCAAAATCAAGCTCGAACTACCTCTGCTCGCAGATGGCAAACTACGAAGCCAAAGAGGCTGGCTACGACGAGGCGTTGTTACTTGATAGCGAGGGCTACATCTCGGAGGGACCGGGCGAGTGCTTTTTCATCGTGGAAAACGGCGCGCTAATCACTCCTCCAAACGACAGCAGCCTAGCTAGCATCACGCAAGATACCGTCATCAAAATCGCTCACGATCTAGGTATCGAAGTGCGCAGAGAGCGCATCACTCGCGACCGCGCGTACACTGCGGACGAGGCGTTTTTCACGGGTACGGCGGCTGAGGTCACCCCGATAAGCAACATCGACAACCGCGTTATCGGCGCGGGCGAGCGCGGAGCGGTAACTAAACGCCTACAAGACGCGTATTTTGACGTAGTTTATGGACGCAATCCAAAATATGCCTCGATGCTAACTTACATTTAAGGAACGAAATGCCAGCGGATTTGAATGATTATTTTAATAAAAAACGCGGCTCCGGCGGCGGAGACGATAGCGGCGGCGAGAACAAGGGGCCAAAAGTAAATTTTAAAACGCCTGATTTTAAAGGATTTGGCAAAATTTCGGCCTTTGCCTACGTCATCATCGCGCTAGTGGCCGTGATCGCGCTCACGCAGCCTTTTGTAGTAATAAACTCCGGCGAAGTGGGTATCAAGGCGACCGCCGGTAAATACGACCCGTCTCCGATGCAGCCGGGACTACACTTTTTCGTACCGTTTATACAGAAAATATTCATCGTCGATACCCGCACGCGTATCATAAACTATACCAGCAGCGAGGATATCGGCTCAATGTCTTCAAAAGGCGGTGCGGCTAGCGGCATCATCCGCAGAAATTCGCTCTCGGTGTATGATGCTAGAAATCTACCCGTGAGCGTGGATATCACCGTGCAATATAGGCTAAACGAGATTACCGCGCCCCAAACTATCGCGGAGTGGGGATTTTTTTGGGAGGATAAGATTATCGATCCGCGCGTAAAGGATGTCGTGCGAAGCGTCATAGGCAACTATAATGCCGAGGAACTGCCGACCAAGCGCGATGCGATCGCTAAGTCCATAGACGATGGCATTCGCAAAAATATCGAGACGCTAGCCAATTCGCCAGTGGATCTGCTGGCTGTGCAACTTCGCGAGATTATCCTACCTGAAAAGGTAAAAGAGCAGATCGAGCGCGTACAAATCGCTAAGCAAGAGGCCGAGCGAACCAAATACGAAGTAGAGCGCGCAAATCAAGAAGCGCTCAAAAAAGCGGCCCTCGCAGAAGGTACGGCAAAGGCTGCTATCATCGAGGCTCAGGGTCGTGCGGACGCGGCTAAGATCGAAGCCGACGCGCAAGCCTACGCAAATAAAGAGGTCGCAAAAAGCCTCGATCAAAATTTGCTAAATTTAAAACAGATCGAGACGCAGGGTAAATTTAACGAGGCGCTACGCGAAAACAACGACGCGAAGATATTTTTAACGCCCGGCGGAGCGGTGCCGAATATCTGGGTAGATACGAAGGATAAGGCGAAGCAAAGCGCGATAACGCAATAACTTTTGCTTGAAGCGACTCGTCTCGCGAGCGTCTTTAACGGAGCTAGTAAAAATTTAGCTCGGCGGACTATCTGTCCAGCCTACGCTAAATTTTTACGTCGCTTCTGCTTGCAGTTGCGACCGCAAGGGAAGTAAAGCCCCTTCTCGCTTTAGCGTTACGATCATAGCGAAGTAAAAATCTATCTCGCGATATTTCTCCTTGACTTTTTTGCACCCAAATTTGAAGTTAAGTCCGTAAATTTAGCTTCAATTTTACCGCCGAAACCCATGTCAAAACGCCGTATTCGGCTATTTTCGTAAGATTATGTTTGAGTAGTTTGAGCTTTATCGCCGCATTTATAGCAATTAGTGCGTAGTTTGTAAATTTGATTTGTAGATAAGATTAAATTTTCGTAGCTTTGCGTCGCAAGTAAATTGCGCCATAGTATTTTTATGCGTCACTCTTTTATTGCATTGGTTTTTGCGGTATTTTTGGTTAATTTAATATCAAATTTACTTAGCTTTTGATATTCTTGCGAAAAATTTTAGTTAAAAGGATAAAAAATGGCAGTAAAAATAACAGACATTTGCATAAGCTGCGGCTCTTGCATCGACGATTGCCCGACAAACGCTATCGTGGACGACGCAGATAACCCGACCGGAGAGGACGCATACTACGTCTATGCCGATAAATGCGTCGAGTGCGTAGGATTTAACGACGAACCTGCATGCGCCTCGGCCTGTCCGACCGACGGTTGTATCGTTTGGGACGCCCCCTATGCTGGCCAGCCTTCTCGCGCCGAGATAACCGCCGATATGCGTATGGGCTCAACCGCGGTAATACAATAAATTTAAGCCCGCATTTTGGGCTTATTTTGAATTTTAATTTTTTTTTGATATAATCACCGCCTTATAAAAATCACAAAAAGGAAATTTTATGCAGCAAACGCTTTCTATTATTAAGCCTGATGCCGTAAAAAAGGGCGTTATCGGAAAAATCGTGGATAGATTCGAAAGTAATGGGCTAAGAATCGCCGCTATGAAAAAAGTCAAACTAAGCAAATGCGACGCAAAAGCTTTCTACGCAGTTCACAAAGACAGACCCTTCTTTAATGATTTGGTTGATTTTATGGTGAGCGGACCGGTCGTAGTTATGGTGCTTGAAGGCGACGATGCAGTAGCTAAAAACCGCGATTTAATGGGTGCGACTAACCCGAAAGAAGCAAAACCCGGCACAATTAGAGCCGACTTTGCCGATAGTATCGACGCAAACGCCGTTCACGGTAGCGACAGCCTAGAAAACGCTAAAAACGAGATTGCGTTTTTCTTTGCGACAAGAGAAATTTGCTAAATTTGGGCTAAATTTTGAAAATATCTTTCGCCAAAATCGCAAATAATCAGATGCCGTTTGAGTTAAACTCGGACGGACTGATTTTTAACGGCGAACTAGGAAAAATAAACCAAAATTTGGTTAGTTGCAAAGGTAAAATCGTAGGCGAGATAGCTCACAACTGCGACCGATGCGGCGAAGACATAAATTTAAAGCTTGGTGAAGATGTAAATTTGATATTAAGCGACGGAATTTATAAAGATAAAGAAGAAAACCTCGACGATGTAGTTGAGTTTTTCGACGGTTTTATAAATTTGGAAGAAGTATTAACAAGTGAAATAGAAGCTTTTAAGAGTGATTATTTTTATTGTGAAAAATGTAAAAATCTATAAAGGAGAATAAAATGGCAGTACCTAAACGAAGAGTAAGTCATACTCGCGCGGCAAAGAGAAGAACACACTACAAAGTAACGCTTCCTATTCCCGTAAAAGATAAAGACGGCTCATGGAAAATGCCTCACCGCGTAAATAAAACTACCGGAGAGTATTGATACAAATGACCAGCATTTGCATTGACGCGATGGGCGGCGACTTCGGTCCGCAGCCTATTATCGGCGGCGTGATCGAGGCTTTAAAAGAAGTAAAATTTGAAGCTATCTTGGTAGGCGATACGAAAATTTTGGAAAGTCTCGTCCCGCAAAATTTAAAACAATACGTAAAATTTATTCAAGCCGATGAGATTGTTTCTATGAGCGACGGCGCCACCGACGCGTTAAAGCGAAAGGAAAGTAGTATTTTTAAGGCTATAGAGCTACTTAAAAATAAACAAACCAAGGCCGTAGTTTCTGCTGGACACAGCGGAGCCACGATGAGCCTTGCCACGCTTCGAGTCGGACGCCTAAAAAATGTTTCGCGTCCGGCTATTGCGACGTTGATGCCAAATGTTACCGGCGGTAAAACTCTAGTTTTGGACGTCGGCGCAAACGTAGACTGTAGGCCGGAACATTTGTTTCAGTTTGCAGTAATGGGCGAAGCTTACGCAAAGGAAATTTTAAAAATAGAGTCGCCTAAGGTAGCGCTTTTATCAAATGGCGAAGAAGAGTGCAAGGGCAATGATGTTACTAAGGAAGCCTTTGCGATGATTTCAAAACTTGATAGTTTCGTAGGCAATGCCGAAGGCAATCAAGTCTTTGATGGAAGCGTTGATGTCATAGTTTGCGACGGATTCGTAGGAAATATTTTGCTAAAAACCAGCGAAGGCGTAGCTGATGCAATCAGCAAGATTATCAAAAAACACGTTAAAAAATCTCCCGTAGCAATCGCCGGTTCGCTTCTCATGAAAAAAGTTTTTAAGACTTTAAAACAGCAAGTCGACTACGATGAATACGGCGGAGCGCCGCTGTTAGGCGTAGACGGTTGCGTCATAATCAGTCATGGAAAAAGTACCTCTAAAGCTATCAAAAATGCGATATTTCAAGCATTAAATTTCGCAGATTCTAATATAAATAAAGTTATCGAAGACGAGCTTTCACGCTTTGCCAAATAAAATATAAGGTTAATACAAATGCCAAAAGCCTCGTTAATATCCATAGCTGCATATACCCCTGCTAAAATTTTAACGAATTTAGATCTTGAAAAAATGGTAGAAACAAGCGATGAATGGATAACTAAACGAACGGGCATTAAGCAAAGGCGAATAGCGCAGGATGAAGATACTAGCGACTTGGGAACAAAGGCGGCGAGGTTGGCAATCGAAAGAGCAAATCTGAGAGCAAAAGATATCGATGCCGTCATCTGCGCGACTATCTCCCCCGATCATTTTTGTATGCCCTCGACCGCCTGCAAAATCGCTAAAAATTTGGGTATAAATTCCGTTATGGCGTTTGATATAAGCGCAGCTTGTACTGGTTTTATTTATTTGCTTGAACTTGCTAAGTCTCTAATAGAAAGCGGCAGTAAAAAAAATATACTCATAATCGGGGCTGAAAAACTAAGTAAAATAGTGGATTGGACAGACAGGACGACTTGTATACTATTTGGCGACGGAGCCGGCGCGGCAGTCGTAAGTGCCGATAGTAAAAATGAGATTGTAGACGTACATACCGCAGCCGACGGGAACTATGCCGAGCTACTTATCACGCCTGGCGGCGAAGAAAAGTTTATTAAAATGTCCGGTAACGAAGTTTTTAAAGTCGCAGTTCAAACATTAACCAAAGACGTCGTAGAAATTTTAGAAAGAAATAAAATCCCCAGCGATAAAATCGATCTTTTTATCCCGCATCAGGCAAATTTGCGCATTATCGAAGCGGTTAAGCAACGTTTAAATTTTTCAGACGAACAATGCGTAGTAACCGTCGAAAAATACGGTAACACTAGCTCGGCCTCCATACCGATGGCAATGAACGATGCTTATGAGGCCGGTAGGCTTAAAAACGGCGATTTGATTTTATTGGATGCTTTTGGCGGCGGCTTTACTTGGGGTTCGGCTTTATTAAAATTCGGCGGCGAAAGCTACAAAAGATAATTTTTTACAAA
>CAUQJU010000069.1:0-6514 GCA_963518005.1 uncultured Campylobacter sp. | reverse complement strand
CTTTTTTGTTGATTTTGCTTAAATTTATACTTGCGAGGTTGCACACGGCGGTTTTGCCCTCGACGCTTTCTTTTTCGACGATGAAAATTTGCTCGCCGCCGATACTATCTAGAGCGCTTAGTTTTTTGGCTTTTTTGGTTATGCCGCTATCGACGGTGACGTCTTCTTCCTCGTCAAATAACCGCTCGGAGCCGTTATCAAACGTGATCTTGATCTTGTAGTAGTTCGGTTGCGTATTTTGGAAAATTTCGGTGCATAAATTTGAGCTTCTGATGATGCCGTCGTGGTCGTTCGGATTGGCTTTATTTGCGTTATCTTTAAAGCACAAAAACGGCATGCCCGATTCAAAATAGCTAGTTAAAATTTTCTTCCACAGTTCCTTTGCCATGACGACGTTTTTTTGGATCTTTTCATCGTTTTCGTATGCTAGGTAGCGCGCCTCGAACTCATCGCCGTATAGATCGCACAGATCGGCGACCTCTGCCGGGTCAAATAGGCTCCAGCGTGCGTTTTCTTTGACGCGTTTCATGAAAAGGTCGTTTATCCAAAGCGCAGGGAACAGCTCATGCGCTCTGCGGCGCTCTTCGCCAGAGTTTTTGCGTAGATCCAGGAAGTCGCTCACGTCCATGTGCCACGGTTCGACGTAGACGGCTATCGCGCCCTTTCTCGTGCCTAGCTGATCGACGGCGACGGCGATGTCGTTCGTGACTTTTAGAAACGGAATTATACCGCCGGCCGCGTTTTTATGTCCGTCGATGCTGCCGCCCATAGCGCGCACCTTGCACCAGTCCCAGCCGATACCGCCGCCAAATTTGCTAAGTAGCGCCATCTCTTTGTAGCTATCGAAAATTCCCTCGATATTATCGGGAGTGCTTCCAACGTAGCAAGAGCTTAACTGATGGCGCGTCGTGCGGGCGTTTGAGAGCGTAGGAGTGGCGAGCATGACTTCAAATTTAGATATGAGGTCGTAAAATTTCTTCGCCCAGCCTTGGCAGTCTAGCTCGTTTTGTGCGAGGAACATCGCTATGGCCATAAACATCTGTTGCGGTAGCTCGATCGGCGCGCCGCTGCGGTCTTTGATGAGGTAGCGGTCGTATAGCGTCTTGATGCCTAGATATGCAAACTGCAAGTCGCGCTCGGGCCTGATGTAGTCGTTTAGATCGTCCAGGTCGTATTTTTCTTTTAGTCCAGGGATGATACGGCCCGCTTTTTCGCCCTTTTGCAGATAGTCGCGTAGGTGGTTGTAGCCACTAAAGCCAGTGACCTTGTGATAAAGGTCGTATAAAAACAGCCTCGCCGCGACGAATGTCCAGTTCGGTCGGTCGATGTCGATCTTTTCGACGGCTGTTTTGATGAGGGTTTGTTGGATCTCCTCGGTCGTTATCATATCGCGAAATTGAATTTTCGCATCCACCTCAAGCTCGCTTAGGCTCACGTTTGCTAGCCCCGCGACCGCCTCGCTCGTGTATTTTTTGATCTTACTTACGTCAAGCTCTTCCGTACGTCCGTTTCGTTTTAGTACTTTCAAAATTATTACCTTTTGATTATTTATTTATTTTAGCTCTACATTTTTTGCACCATGACTGGTTTCTTATTATGTTATTATCCATTCTTCTAAAGCCAAAATCCTCTAATGGTTTTTCTTTTTTGCAATTCGGGCAAAGCCTCATGACTTTTCCATTACTATACCCACTGACCTGAAGTATTGGTTTTTCAGTATTTTTTTTATTCATTATTATACTCCATTCTTTATTTTCCGAATACTCTTGCAAATATCCCATCCACGTGCCTGGCGTAATACGAATAATCAAAGCACTCTTTTATCTCGGCCTCGCCTAGGCTTGCGCGTAGCTCCTCGTCGGCGAGCAAATTTTGTAAAAATAGACTCTCGCCGTTTTCGTTTATCGCTTTTTTGCCTTCTTGTAGATCCGCCCAGACCTTCATCGCGTTGCGCTGTACGATCTTATACGCGTCCTCGCGTGAAATTCCGCGCTGCGGAAGCTGCAGAAGCACGCGCTGAGAAAAGACGAGCCCGCCCGTTAAATTTAGATTTTTCATCATATTTTCCGGATAAACTACCAAATTTGCGATCAAATTCGTAATTCGCGCGAGCATAAAATCGGCCGTGATGAAAGCGTCGGGCAGGATAAATCGCTCGACCGAGCTGTGGCTGATGTCGCGTTCGTGCCAGAGCGCAACGTTTTCGAGCGCAGGCGTCACGTATGAGCGCAGCATCCTGCAAAGGCCGGTGATGTTTTCGCTAAGCACGGGATTGCGCTTGTGCGGCATCGCGCTGGAGCCCTTTTGACCGGGGCTAAAGTACTCCTCAGCCTCGTAAACTTCCGTCCTTTGGAAGTGGCGCACGGCGACGGCGATCTTTTCGCAGGTGGCGGCTAGCACGGCGATAGCACTGATGACGTGGGCGTAGCGGTCGCGCTGGATGACTTGATTTGACGCTGGAGCGGGCTTTAGGCCGAGCTGCTCGCAGGTTAGCTCCTCAAATTCAAGCGGCGCGTGAGCGAAATTTCCCATCGCGCCGCTTAGTTTGCCGTAGGCGGCGACCTCTTTGGCGTCTTGCAGCAGCTTTAGCGCGCGCGCCACCTCGTCATACCAGACCGCAAGCACGAGTCCGAATGTGATCGGCTCGCCATGGATACCGTGACTGCGGCCGACCATCATCGTGTTTTTGTGCTCCTGCGCTCTGGTTTTGATCGCGCTCATTAGGCCTTTTACATCCTCTATGATGAGCCCCATGCTGCTTTTGATCTGAAGCGCGACGGCAGTGTCGATGCAATCTGAGCTAGTCATGCCGTAGTGCACGAAGCGGCTCTCATCGCCCAGACTCTCGCTCACGCTCGTTAGAAATGCGATCACGTCGTGCTTGGTCGTCTTTTCGATCTCGTCGATGCGCGTTACGTCAAATTTTGCGTTTTTGCAAATTTTCTCGCAGTCTGCATCGCTGATAAAGCCCAGCTTATTCCATGCCTTGACCGCAGCCTTTTCGACTTCCAGCCACGCGCCGTATTTTGCCTGCATATCCCACTTTTGCGCCATTTGCTCGCGCGAATATCTCTCTACCATCTCTTTAGCCTTTTTTATGCGAATTTTTGTATAATTTTTTAAGGAAAGATTATATAAAAACTGGGCTGAAATCGCGGTTAGTATCCGCTAAATTTGCCCTTAAATTTTAGATTTAAAGAGTGAAAATTGCCTTATGTTCATAAATTTATCGCGCATGTCCAAGGGCAAAAAGCGTATGAAATTTTGCTGCAAAACGGCTATAAAATGCGTGAAGCTCAGCGCCTAATCGATAAAGGCCGACTTATCTGCGACGGCGTGGTCATTAATGAAAAAAATGCCTTGCTAAGCGGCGAAATTTGCCTAATAGATTATGAGACGAATCCGCGCGGACTAAAGCCGATTTTTGAGTGTGATAAATTCGCCGTTTTTGATAAACCTAGCGGCGTGCTCAGTCACCCAAACGGTAGGCATTGCGAGTACTCGTTAAATGATGAAATTTGGTCGCTCTACGGCCAAGAGGCCTCAGTCGCGCACCGTCTAGACTGCGAAACAAGCGGGCTCATCGTCGTGGGTAAAGACAAAAATGCGGTCGTAAATTTGAAAAAACTTTTTGAAAACAGACAGGTTTATAAAAGCTACGTCGCGCTCGCGCAGGGAAAGATAAGTGAAATTTTGCGTATCGAAGCGAATATGGATCTAGCAAACGATTATGACGACGTAAAAATGCGAATGCGAATTTGCGAGGACGGCAAAAGCGCCGTGACGGAGATTTTGCCGATAGAGTATTTTGCCGATATCGATGCGACTCTGGTGCGAGCCGTACCGCTCACGGGTAGACAACATCAAATTCGTTTGCATTTGTTCCACGTGGAACATAAGATTTTAGGCGAACCGCTCTACGGTCTATCTCGACCGCAAATCGAGAAAATTTTAGATAAAGAGATGAGCGAAAGAGAGCGAATTTTGATAACAGGCGCGCCGAGGTTGCTGCTGCATGCGGATGAAATTCGCTTTAAATTTGACGGCGTAGAGTACAAAATAAAATCCAAATTTGATGCGGAAGAGGAATTTTATAAACTCGTAAAACACGGATAGATTTTAAGCCGATTTGCCAGGTCGTTTTTATGACCGACCGATGTTTTATTTTCCGTTTGCTATTTTTATAAAATCTTGCGGCACAAAAACGGTAAATTTTAGATATGCAACATCTGCCAGTGATAGCGTCAAGCACAAAAGATACCGCAAAATTTAGCTGCGATTAGACACGATATGCTCGCATAAAAAGCTCAAAAGATAAACTAACGTAAATTTCGTTAGTAAATTTGGTCTTGTTAGTTATCGCGCGGTTAAATTTAGACAGCTGGAAACGGGTTTTAGTAACGGCCGGTTGGATTAAGCGGAAATTTATGGGAGGGGGTAGAATTATACAAAATTTTATTTGAGGAGTATTTTCTATGAGTTTTATTAAAAAAACTTTCGGCGGACTTAGCGCGTCTTATTACCTGCGGCAGCTATTTTTCGGGGATATCTTTACGGCATTGTTTATAGCGCTTATGTATAACGGAGGCGATAAGCGAATTTTTAGCTATCTTATCTTTATCGCAAACACCTTTTTGTATCCGTATTCTCGCTTTGTTTATGAGAGCATCGCGGATTTTATATTTGGAGATAACGTATTTTTCGTAAATGCGCTATTTTTACTTGCAACAAAATTTATAACCATGCTGCTTTGTTATAGTTTTGCTTTTATTATCGCGCCGCTGGGGCTTTTGTATCTATACTTTTATCACACGAAAAATAAAACCTTTGACGAGTAAAAATCAATTTGCGCACGGCGGCTGGGCAAATTTATAGCCAAATGCTAAAAGCCGAATGCCGTCTCACCACTGCCGATTTTTACGACTTTGCCGTTTTGCATCATCACGCCTAGGCCGTGCTCCATATCCCACGAGCAGCTAAACTCAAAGCCTATTTTCGCGGTTTTGCCGCTAAGTAAAATATAGATATTTTGTAGTTCCAAAAGCCTGCCAAGCTCTTGCGGCGCGCAGATATTTGGCATAAAATCACTCTTTGTCTCGCTCGGATAGTCGTAAATTTCTTGCCATTTTGGATAATTTTTAAAAATCTCGGTCAAAATTTCGTTTAAAATTTCCTCCTGATTTTGCCTTAAAAAATCAACCGCGTTTGAGTGCGTACGGCTTGGTTTGTATACTTCATCGCCTTTTTTGTTTAGAAATGTGCAATAAAATTTTGCCCCTTGCTCTAAAATTTTACCGAAATGCTCAAGTTCTATCACAAAGCCAAAATCCTCAAATTCGTCTTCACTATATTCTTCTTCTATAAATTCAGGCAAAATTTCGGGATTTACAAGATAATCTTTAAAAAATTTAGCTATGCGTTCATCTCCGGTAAATACGTAATCCCTGTCCGCTTCGTAGCTTTTTTGCAGATATTTTAGCGCCGCTTCTTTTTGACCGCAGGCTAGACAGCGCTCGCCTCTATAATAGTCTTTCACGTAGGACGGCCTATCTTTTGCCTTATCGCACTTATACATCTCATCGATCCAGCGCAGGACGTTGGCGCAGTCTTTCAGCTCTTCGTATTCGCTTATCATGCGGTGCGCGTAGATGTACGCATCGTAGATTTTGTACTTTTCCTCGTCTGCTTCCGCCCATTTTGTTTCTATAAAATCCACGATTTGCGCTTTGGTTATCTTTGATTTTTTAAGTAGCGATTTGCTTAAAAATACTTCGATTTCGTCCATTATTTTTTGCGCGTTCATTGTTGCTCCGTTATAAATTTCCTACTGATTTGCCTTACGATCTGAAAATAATCGCCGAATTTTTTCTTGACTTTTTTGAAATTTTTTATCTTATACGCATCTTTTTTGTCGCGATGACAGAGCATCAGATAGGTCGTAAAGTGCAAAATATCTAAAATTTCGTCCCTTAAATTTTTGTCTTCTATCTCGGTTTCTAGGCAGATTTTTAGGATTTTCTTAAAAACTTTCTTATTAAAATAGTAAAAATCATAGAGCAAAACGAAAAATGAGCTGTCGTTATCTCTGTCTACTTGCACTCTTAAGAATGCTATATCATCGGTTTCATTTGTCATAAAAAGCCGTCTTTATAATCAGTCCGAGCCCCGCAAAAACCACAACGCAGACGAAAACTATCTGGGATATATCAAGTAGCGTCATTTTACCGTCTTGGCTATCGTTTTGCCGCTCGTTTGGTTGTCGCGCTCTTTTAGCTGACCACACGCCGCACTGATGTCAAGACCCTTGCTTTGCCTGATAGTGCAGGTCACACCATGATCTCGTAGGTACGTTTGAAATGCCTCCATATCGGCTGTGTTCGGGCGTCCGTATTCGCTGCCTTCGTGCGGATTAAAGTAGATCAAATTTACCTTCGCTTTGATGCCGTGTAGTAGCGAAACGAGCTTTTTGGCATCTTTTATACCATCGTTCATGTCTTTTATGACGAGATACTCA
>CAUQJU010000068.1:0-6525 GCA_963518005.1 uncultured Campylobacter sp. | reverse complement strand
CGCCGATATAGCTGATGACTTCAAAACCGCTTGTAAGCCTAACTTTGGCAACTTTTCTCAAAGCCGAGTTTGGTTTTTTAGGAGTCGTAGTATAGACCCTAGTGCAAACTCCTCTTCTTTGAGGACACTCTTTTAGCGCCGGAGATTTTGACTTAAAAGTCACTTTCTTGCGCTCTTTTCTGACCAATTGATTAATGGTTGGCACAGTAATTCCTTTCGACTAAATTTATTAAAAAGACTTGATTTTATTTAAATTTGGCTTAATATAAGGTAAATTTCATCTTTAGCGTCAAATTTTATCGCGCTAGTCTTTTTTAAAAGCGTATTTTCCACTTCCGCTAAAAATAATGCAAAGCGATAAAGCGATGTAAAGATATAAAATTTCGGCCCTAAAGCCGCCGACGTTTATAAGCTCTAGTAAATTTCCGAGTCCGCAATAGGCGTACATTATCGTTAGGCTAGTGCCGATAACGAGCTGCTCCAATCCTTGAAAATATCCCTAAAATTATCATTATCGGCGCAACAACCTCGCCTATATAGGAGCCGTAAGCCACAATCTCAGGCAAGCCGGCTTTTGTTAAAATACTTTTCACGCCGCCTATGCCGTGTAAAATTTTCGCAAAGCCGTGCATAAAAAGGCAGACACCAAGCCCTAGTCTCGCAAACAAAATTCCCAAATCGAAATTTTTCTTTTTTACTCCAAATTTTCAAATTTAAAGGATTGATTTTATCCGGCTAGCTTTAAAACGAGGCAAATTTAAGCCCCGCCGAATTTGGCGAGGCTTGCGGGGTTAAATTTAGTTTTGTTTTAGCTTGATCTTTTGATCTTGATAAAGACCCGTTCCGACAGGGATCATGCGTCCTAGAATGACGTTTTCTTTTAGATCCTCGAGGTGGTCGATCTTAGCTGCGATAGAAGCCTCGGTTAGAACCTTAGTCGTCTCTTGGAACGATGCCGCAGAAATCACGCTATCGCTTCCGATAGCAGCGCGCGTAACGCCTAGCAAAATAGGCTCGGCGATCGCAGGATTGCCGCCCATTCGCATTATGCGCTCGTTTTCTTCTTTAAATCTCGTTCGAGAAATCATATCACCGGTGATAAAATTCGTATCGCCGCTATCGACGATCTTGACCTGACGAAGCATCTGAGAAACGATGATCTCGATGTGCTTATCGGCGATCGCAACGCCTTGAGAGCGGTAAACTTGCTGAATTTCGCTGATCAAATAATAGTGCAGTGCCTTCTCGCCCAAAATTCTCAAAACATCATGGCTTGATATTAGCCCGTCGGTTAGCTTCTCGCCGGCGTGGATAAATTCGCCGTCGCGAACCTGAATTTGACGAGTTTTATCTATCAGATACTCCGACGTAGCGCCGTCATCGGCATGGATAACGATACGCTCTTTAGATCGAAGCGGCTTTTCGAATCTTACGGTGCCGTCGATTTCAGCAATGATAGCCGTATTTTTCGGGCGCCTTGCCTCAAACAGCTCGGAGACTCGCGGCAGACCGCCCGTGATATCTTTTGACTTAGCCACAGCCTTAGGCGTCTTAGCTAGGATATCGGCCTGCGCTACCGTAGCGCCGTCCGTTACGAATATCGCTGTTTTAGGCTCTAGTTGATAGCGGATCATCTTACCCTCGTCCGTGCTGATCACGATCGTAGGCTTGATGCCGGAAGGCAGATACTCGTTTATAACTAGACGGCTCTGACCGGTAGCCTCGTCATACTGCTCGGCAGCGCTGTATCCAGGCTCTATGTCCTCGTACGATACTCTGCCCGCGGCCTCGGCGATGATCGGCGTAGAGTACGGATCCCACTCGGCTATGACGATTTTTTCTTGGTTTTCAGGCTCAGAGATGACCGCTTTGCTATCTACGGTGTCGCTATCGTTTGCTTTGATGATAGAGTTTCGCGGGATATAGTAGCGAACCGCCTCTCTGTCGTCCTCGTCAGCAACCACGACGAATAGCCCTTTTTCGGTTACTACGTGACCTTTTTTGATATTTCTTAAGCGCTCTAAATAATCGCCTTTTAGGATATAAAATTTAAGCACACCGTTTGCGCCCGCAACGACTTTCTTAGCGATCGGCTCGCCGTCTTCGACCTTTATCTCGCTGGCAAACGGGATACGATTAGGCACGTTCCAGCCCTCTTTGATGACCTCTGCGATACTTTCGTTTTCTTTGACTGCGTCGCCGTTAGCATAAGGGATGTAAATTTTGCCCTCAACCTTACCGCTAACGCCCGCTAGCTCGTTAGGTTTAGCCAAATCGCCTCTTCGTAGAGTGTACTTAACCTCTTCTTTTTTGCCTTTTACGATGATATTTACGTCCTCGTGAGCGATCTCGATCTCGATCTTTCCGTCAAACGGAGCTTTGATCTTAGGCTCAACGAGTAAGACGGCCGAGTTTCTGCGATTTGCTACGATTCTCTTGCCGCCGTTTTCGTAAACGTTTAGATTGTAGTATCTTATAAAGCCTTCTTTTTGCGCAACGACTTGGTAGTCTTGCTGCTCAGTCGATGCCGTACCGCCGATGTGGAAGGTTCTTAGCGTTAGCTGAGTTCCCGGCTCGCCGATAGACTGGGCCGAGATGATACCGACGGCTTCGCCCGGTTTTACCAGCTTTCCTTCGCCCAAATTCACGCCGTAGCATTTAGCGCAAACGCCTTTTGCGGCTTTACAAGTTATCGGCGTTCTGATGCTGACCGATTTTATACCTGCTTCGGTTATCGCTTTGGCTTTTTCTTCGTCTATTAGCGTGCCTTCGCTAAATAGCACTTCGTTTGCTATCGGATCGATCACGTCATCAGCTAGCACGCGGCCTAAAATTCTTTCTTCCAAACTCTCGATAAGCTCGCCGTTATCGGTGATCTCGGTGATCTCGACGCCCTCGTGAGTACCGCAGTCGTGCATAGTGACTTTCACGTTTTGTGCGACGTCGATTAGCTTTCTGGTTAGGTATCCGGCATTCGCCGTTTTTAGCGCGGTATCTGCTAGACCTTTTCTGGCACCGTGGGTTGAGTTAAAGTACTCAAGAACGTTTAGACCTTCGCGGAAGTTTGATATGATCGGCGTCTCGATGATCGAGCCGTCAGGCTTCGCCATAAGACCGCGCATACCGGCTAGCTGGCGAATTTGCGCTGCAGAGCCTCTCGCGCCGCTGTCGGCCATCATATAAATAGAGTTAAATCCGCCCTTATCTCCCTGGATGAGCTTCATCATCTCGCCCGCGACGACGTTGTTCGTATCGGTCCAGATGTCGATGATTTTATTGTATCTCTCTGAGTCCGTTAGTAAGCCCGCGCCGTATTGATTTTGTATCTCGCGGACTTTTTTCTTGGCTTCGTTGATATATTTTTGTTTGCTGTCAGGCACGATGATATCGGCGATAGAGATCGAGATACCGGCCTTGGTCGCATAACGGAAGCCCAAATTTTTAAGCTTATCCAAAAATCCCGCCGTCACCTCAAGGCCGCCGTTTTTGTAAACGTAATCGACCAAATTTGCGATATCTTTTTTCTTCATAACCCTGTTCCACATATTTTCAGGAACGAAATCAGGCAGAATCGAGCGGATGATAAGGCGGCCGGCAGTCGTAAATAGAGTCTTGCCGCCAATCATCGTTTTGATTTTTGAGTGTACCTCTAGGCAGTGCGCTTCCTCGGCGATCATTACTTCGTCTACGGATGCGAAAATTTTATTTGCGCCCTTGCTGTCGGTCTTTTCTAGGCTTAGATAGTAAATTCCCAAAACCATATCCTGGCTAGGAACGGTGATAGCCTTGCCGCTTGCAGGAAGCAAGATGTTCATCGAGCTAAGCATCAAAATTTTACACTCTGCGATAGCTTCCTGCGATAGCGGCACGTGAACGGCCATCTGGTCGCCGTCGAAGTCCGCGTTAAATGCGGCGCAAACTAGCGGATGTAGCTGGATAGCCTTGCCCTCGACGAGTACCGGGTGAAACGCCTGGATAGATAGTTTGTGAAGCGTCGGAGCGCGGTTTAGCATGACCGGGTGATCTTTAACGACCTCCTCCAGGCACTCCCAAACCTCATTCGTCTTATCCTCTATCATCTTTTTAGCTTGTTTTACGGTCGTAGCATAGCCCTTCTCCTCAAGGCGAGCTAGCAAATGCGGCTTAAATAGCTCAAGAGCCATACGCTTAGGCAAACCGCACTGATCCATGCGTAGTTTTGGTCCGACGACGATAACCGAACGACCGGAAAAGTCAACGCGCTTACCGAGCAAATTTTGACGGAAGCGGCCTTGCTTACCTTTAATGATTTCAGAAAGCGATTTTAGAGGGCGTTTATTTGCTCCTTTTACGGCATTTGCGCGGCGACCGTTGTCAAATAGCGCATCGACGGACTCCTGAAGCATACGCTTTTCGTTTCTGATGATGATTTCAGGCGCGTCAAGCTCCATAAGGCGTTTTAAACGCGCGTTTCTATTTATAACGCGGCGATACAAATCATTTACGTCGGAAACCGCAAATTTACCGCCGTCAAGGCTAACTAGCGGACGAAGATCCGGCGGAAGGACCGGTAAATTCGTAATCATCATCCACTCGGGACGGTTGCCGGAATTTAAAAAGCTCTCGACGACTTTTAGTCTTTTTACTATGGTTTTTTTCTTGGCTTCAGAATTTGTCGCGCTGATCTCATCTTTTAGGGTATTTAAAAGCTCGACCAAATCGATATTTGCTAGTAAATCGCGGATCACTTCGCCGCCCATTCTAGCCCTAAATCCGCTCTCTTCAAAGCGAGAAGCCAAAGAGACATATTGCTCTTCGTTTAGAACGTCGAAAATTTCTACCTTTTTGCTATTTTCGGTATCGTAAAATGCGTCGCCTACGCTCTCGACGATATACGCCTCGTAGTAAAGTACGCGCTCAAGGTCTTTCATCTTTATGCCAAGCAGCGTTCCTATGCGGCTTGGGAGCGAATTTACATACCAGATATGCGCAACAGGTGTCACGAGCTCGATGTGGCCCATTCTAGAGCGGCGCACCTTTGAGCTTGTTACCTCGACGCCGCATTTTTCGCACTTGATGCCTTTGTAACGCATTTTTTTATACTTACCGCAAAGGCACTCATAATCACGAATCGGACCGAAAATTTTAGCGCAAAATAGGCCGTCACGCTCAGGTTTTAGCGTGCGGTAGTTTATGGTTTCGGGTTTTTTGACCTCGCCGTGGCTCCATGACTTTATCCTCTCAGGACTAGCCAAACGAAGCTGAAACGCTTCAAAATCACGCGGTCTGCGTTCTTCTTTTATCTCAATAGGTTTTAACTCACTCATTATTTTCATCCTCATCGTATATCTCGACATCAAGCGCCAATGATTTTAGCTCGTTTGTTAGAACAAAGAACGTCTCAGGAATGCCGGTTTCAGGCACATTTTCGCCTCTAGTTAGGGCTTTATACGCAGACAAGCGTCCCTCGACGTCGTCTGATTTGACCGTTAGCATCTCGCGAAGCGTATGAGCCGCGCCGTATGCCTCAAGCGCCCAAACCTCCATCTCTCCGAATCTTTGTCCGCCAAATAGCGCCTTACCGCCGACTGGCTGCTGAGTAACAAGACTATACGGTCCCGTACTTCTAGCGTGGACTTTTTCGTCGACTAGGTGGTGAAGCTTTAGCATATACATGCATCCGACGTTTACGCGCTCTTTGATTTTTGAACCCGTGCGTCCGTCGTAAAGCTCGGTCTTGCCGTCCATATCGATCTTAGCTAGCTCAAATAGTTTCATCAGCTCATCGACCCTTACGCCCTCAAATATAGGCGTGGCAAATTTGACGCCGTTAGCCCAGTCTCTAGCGTAGTCTAAAAGCTGCTCGTCGCTCATTTTACCTAGAGTCTTTTTAGCATCCATAAATTTAGACGCCGAAGCTATCTCGATCATCTTGGCTCGCAGTTCTTTTACCCACTCGCCTTTTTTCTCTTGGAAAATTTGATTTATCTGCTCGCCCAAGCGGTAGCCGACAAGACCCAAGTGGCTTTCTAAAATTTGACCGATATTCATACGGCTAGGAACGCCCAGCGGATTTAACACGATATCGACCGGCTGACCGCTCGGAAGATACGGCATATCGACTTCTGGGACGATGTTTGAAACGATACCTTTGTTTCCGTGACGACCCGCCATCTTATCGCCCACTTTTAGTTTGCGCTTGGTCGCGATGTAGACTTTGACGAGCTTAACTACGCCACTTGGCAAGATATCGTCTTTTTCCAAAATTTCCATCTTCGCATCATGCTCTTCTTTGAGCTTTTTCTTCTCGTTTTGGAAATGATTTTTTATGTCGTCGTATGATTTTTGAACGTCTTTTGAAAAGCCTTTAACGATCGCGCTTAGCGTAAAGCGGTTGATGTTTTCAAACTCTTCTTTATCGATCTTCTCGCCTTTTTTATAGGTTTTTTTACCGATAGTTTGAGCCGAGCTTAAAGGCGTTTTGCAAAGCAGAGCGCCAACTTTTAGCATCTCTTCGCGGTCTAGCATCAAGAGTCTATCGTGGTG
>CAUQJU010000067.1:0-6526 GCA_963518005.1 uncultured Campylobacter sp. | reverse complement strand
GCCGAGGTGTATATCTCGTCTATCTTTACTTCTGCATGCTCTGCGGTAAATTTAGCCAGCTCCTCCTTGATCTTTTGCATCGCGACCGTGTCGCTGGCGCCTTTTGAGCGCGAGACGCTAAATCCCGCCGTCTCCAGCCCGTCCATCCTAGAGCGCGACCTAACCTCGGCGTGCGAGTCCTCTACGCGAGCGATATCGCCCAAACGGACGCTACCGCCGCCCTCTAGTCGGATGGGGGTATCTGCTAGCTCCTCGATACTCTTTGCGCCGCCCGTTACGCGCAGGCTGTTTTCAGCACCGTCTAAAACCGTCCTGCCCGCGGGCAAATCGGCGTTATTTTGCGCGAGCTGCTTGTTAATATAAGCCGCGTCTATCTTTAGCGAGCTAAGCGCGGCGGGGTCTAAAAGCACCCTGATCTCGCGCGTAACGCCGCCCAGGCGCTTTACTTGTTGCACGCCCGGGATCGCTAGCAGCCGCCTTTTTATCTCGTTATCTATCAGGTGCGATATCTCGCTTTGGTCTAAATTTACGCTTCCTACCGAATAAAACGCGAGCGCCCCGCCCTCGACGTCCACGCGCTCTACTAGCGGCGTATCGATGCCGGCCGGTAGTTCGTCTCTGATCTGCGAGATAGCGTTTCGCACGTCGTTTACGGCTCTATCGACGTCCGTCTCGATAGCAAACTCCACCGTCGTAGCCGAGCTGCCCTCGGAGATCGTAGAGCTAACGTGCCTCACGTCCGCCAGCCCGCTCACGGCGTCTTCTATGCGCCTAGTAGTCGAGCTTTCCAGCTGAGTAGGCGACGCGCCGGTCTGCGTGACCGTGACGCTAACGATAGGAAAATTTACGTTTGGGTTCGCGTTTATCGGTAGGCGTAAAAACGACGCTACGCCGCCTAAACTAAGCGCGATAAAAAGCACGATAATAGGGATAGGATGACGGATCGCCCAAGACGAAATTTTCACTCCGCGCCCCTTTGCGCCGCTTCGCCGTCGTTTACCAGCGCGGCGGCTTTTAACGCGACCTCATCGTCCTCGCTAACGCCAGAAATCACCTGCACTAGCCCGTTTGCTCTAAGTCCGGTTTGGATTTTTCGCTTCTGCGCCTTGCCGTCTTTTATTAGCGTCGCAAACGCGCCTGCCTGCGTAAACGAAACCGCCTGCGCGGGCAGTGCTAACGCGCTAAATTCGGGCAGGTCGATAATGGCCTTGACGTACGAACCGATAAATTTCGCCTCGCCGTCTAGCGAAATTTTGACCTTGCCTAGGCGTGAGCTTGTATCCACGCTCACGGGCACGAGCCGCACTTTGCCGTTTACGGCCTCTTTTACGCTGTAAATTTGAGCCTGCGCGCTCATACCGACTTTTATCTGCGCTAGCTCCTTAGCGTCCGCGTCCGCAGATAACTCGATGACGCCGTCTTTTGCAATGTTAAACAAAGCCTCGCCGCTAGTTAGCGCGCCGATTTGGGCTTTTTTGGCCGTTACGACGCCGCTAACGGGCGCTATCACGCTAGCTTTGCCGAGCTGATCTTTAGCCTCTGCAATCTGCGCGTCTATCTGCGAAATTTGGGCTTTTGCGGAGTTTAGATTCGCTCTGGCGCTTGCTTCTTTTGCGCTTGCTTGTTCTAGCTCTTGCGAGCTAATAGCCTTTTTTGCGGCCAGGTCTTTAGCTCGCTTTAGCGCGGACTCAGATTCGCTAAAAGCGGCCTTGGCGGAGTTTAAATTTTGCTTTGCGACCTCTAGCGCAGCGGTTTGCTGGTCAAATTTCGCTTTTACGCCGGCATTATCCAGCAGGGCTAAAATTTGCCCCTTTTGCACGTTCTCGCCGACTTCGACTAAAACCTCGGAGATTTGCTGGCCTTGTAGCGCCGAGCCTACTGCGACATCGTCTTTAGCGACCAGTTCGCCGTGTAAATTTAGCTTTGGGCTAAATTTTGCGATTTTGGGCGAAACGACCGTGAGCTTTATCGCTTCGTCGTTTTGATTTTGACTAGCGTCCGGATTTTGTCTATCTTGACGAACGCTTTGCTCGCTAGCGTCGCCGTCTTTTACGCCCGCTTGAGCAGTTTGTTGTTCGGCCGTATTTTTCTCTGGTTGCGACGCTACTTCCTGTGCCGATTTATTTTCCTGCGCAGCTGCGACGAAAATCAGCGCGAACGATAAAAAATACGCCTTTAAAAATTTACCGAGTTTCATAAATTTCCTTTGATATTAGTCTTAAAATTTACTATATTATCAAAATTTAGGACTAAAAGTCAATCCAAAAACCTTGAAAATATTTTAGGATTTTACTAAAATTCACCCAAAATAAAAAAGGGAAAAATAATGTACAACTTCGACGAACTGGGCAAAAAATTCGGCGATATCGACAAATGCATAGACATGCTGATTGCTAAAACCGGACTTAGCTACAGCGAATTTGCAGTACTTTATACACTCGCAAAAGACGGCCATTCGACGCAAAAAAAGATCGGCCAAGAGTGGTTCATACCCAAGCAAACGGTCTTTAACGTCTGCAAGGATTTTCGCCAAAAAGGGCTAGTGCAGATAAGCGAGCAAAGCGCGGATAAAAGAGAGCGCGCGATGAGTCTCACGCAAAAAGGGCACGACGTAGCAGACCCTATAGTGCGTGCTAGCGATGAGCTGGGCGAGCGGGTATTTGCTAGGCTCGGCGAAAAAAACGCCCAGGAGCTATTTTCGCTACTGACGCGCTTTTGCGAGATTTGCGACAAAGAGATCGAAAATACGCCTGATATCCAAACGGAAATTTAAATTTACCGACTTTAAATTTTTCTTTTTTACGCTCTTTTAAATTCAGCGAAAATTGCGGCTTAAATTTAGCAAGTATTTTTGCCCGAAAGTGCGGATTTGGCGGTAAAGCGCGCAAAATTTATCCAAAGCGCTACGGTAATTTAATCTGTAAATTTATATGGACAAGCGCGAAATCGTAGGCTTTTGCCAAAAACTTGCAAATTTGGCGACAAACCTCGCGCAGACCAAAGCCAAAAGGCAGACCTCGCGCAAGATACTCTAGCCGAGCACCGCGCCCTAACGATATTTATCTTGCCGAATTTTTGATACCGTCCGTTTTTCGGCTTGCCGCTTTTGACGGTTTAAATTTGAGTCTCAAGCGCTCGTTTTACAGCTTAAATTTTACAAATTTCGCCAAGTAAATTTATCAAAAAGCCGTCTTGTTGAATCTTACGCTTAAATTTTGTTGCCGACCAAACGAAATTTGCCTAAATTTAGGAAAAATTACTTACAAACACAAACCGCCGCTAAATTTACTCGGCAACGGCTCAAGCCACCTAAAACATAGGACGATTTACCGAAGCGTTGCGGTAAATTTTGCCCGCAAATTACCGCGGCAAATGCAAGCGGCGCTACTTTAATCTGGCATTTACGGCATACAAAATCGTCAAAACTAGGCTTAAGAGCGCGCTAGCGTATATTTTTACCGCGAGTTTGCATTATTTTGCCCAAAAGTGCGGGTAAATTTAAACCGCCGATTTTGATGCGTCGCACAAGGCAAGCTACTGATTTATAGCCCTATTCGCGGGCTAACTTGCCGACGGCTTAGATAAAATTTGTCAAGCCCCAGCTAGACATCGCCATTTTAACGGCGGCAATCGTCAAATTTATCCGCAAGTAGCAAAATTTAACTTTCGTAACATTTTAGAAATTTATTTACGTTTTTACTCATTTATTGTAAATTTTAGTAGCTTAAATTTTAAAATTAATCAAAAAATATAATTCAAAACTCTATAATCGGTAAATTTAAAACCGAAAGGAGAAAAAATGAAACTATTTTCAGCTCTAGCTCTATGCGCGGCGATGATGATCAGCGCGCAGGCTGCGGAAAAATACAAGATCAAGCTCGCCTCCACCTACGAGAGCAACGTACCCGTACTAGGCGACGCTCCAAAGAAATTTAAAGAACTCGTGGAAAAGATGAGCGACGGCCGTATCGAGGTGCGCGTCGATTATCCGTCCAAGCACAAGGCGGCGTTCGCGCTGCTTGATATGGTCAAAAACGCCCAGTACGACGCGGCTTTCACCGCGAGCTACTTTTATAAGGGCAAGGACGCTAAGCTCATGCTCTTTACGACCGTGCCTTTTGGTATGAACAAGGCCGAGCAGGACGCATGGTACGCGTACGGCGGGGGCAAGGAGCTCGCGCAAAAGGTCTTTAACGAGCAGGGCATCGTGACCTTTCACGGCGGAAATTTCGGCATGCAAATGGGCGGCTGGTTTAAAAAAGAGATCAAGAGCACGGACGATCTAAAGGGGCTAAAACTGCGCATGACCGGGCTTGGCGGCGAGATAATGGCAAAGCTAGGCGTAAACATCAACACGATCCCAATCGGCGAGCTCTACATGGCGATGGAGATGAACACGATAGACGCCGTCGAGTGGGTCTGCCCTGCGATCGATATAAATTTCGGCTTTCAAAAGGTGGCCAAATTTTACTACACCGGCTGGCAGGAGCCCGCTAGCGAAAATGAATTTTACATCAACAAAAAACTCTGGAACAAGCTACCGGCCGACCTCCAAGCTATCGTAGAAACCGCGACCAAGGCCGTAGCAGCAGACGTCTACGAGTCGGCGGTCTATCAAAACTCGCTAGTCCTTGATAAAATCAAAAGCGAGCATCCGGACGTGAAAATCGCTTCGTTTCCGCCCGAGATCATCGCCGCGCTGCGCAAAGCCACGGACGAGATCCTAGACGAACTTTCGGCAAAGGACGCGACGTTTAAGGAGATTTTGGACTCGCAAAAGGCCTTTATGAAAAAGGCTAGAGTCTGGACGCAGATCTCCGAAAACAGCTACATAAACAGCACCGCGGAGTGATCCCCGCTAAATTTAACGAGCCGTCCGAGTAAAATTTGACGGCTCGAAGGCTAGTGCAAATTTGAGATTAACGCCGGTTTGCTCAAATTTGGCTCGCAACTTATTACGCCAAACCTAGTCCCGCAAAGACGAGCAAAATTTAACCCCAATAACGCCAAAATCACGCAACCGCCAAATTTAAAAGGAAGGTCATGAAAGTATCTAAATTTTGCCTTTTGGCGGTGATTTTTTGCAGACTCGGCGGCCCAAATCTAAGCGCTCAAACGACGAAAGCCTCGCTAATGGAAAAAACGGTAATCGATTTTTACCGAACAAACTACGGCAACTGCGAAGTGCAACCCATCACCTCGGAGTAGCTAACACCCGAGCTTGAGGGGCTGATTTACGATCAGTTCGGCTCTGCGCTCGGACGTCTGAGCGGTATAGAGCACGTATCGTCCGATCTAGATCCTGGCCCTTTTATAGGCTTGCACGAGATTGAAGAGCTCAAAAACTTTAGCGCAAAAGCTGTTTCGGAAAACGAAGTGCGAGTGAAATTTGAGCTATTCGGCGAAAAACGGGACGTAACTTTGCGCCTAATCTGCGATAAAGATTGCCTATTTGGCGACGTAAAGCTTAGCGACGGAGGCTCGCTAAAAGCTAAGATCAAGAAATCTTTGAAAAAAGCGTATCCGAGCAATTACGGCAAAATTTTTAAAGAGTGAGCGTAAAATTTGAGAGTTTAACGCGCCGTTTGGTTTCAAATTTGCCTACTTTCAAACGGCACGCAAACCAAGAGCGGCGAGTGGATCGAGGCGCGAGCTAGCGATAACCCGCGCCTAGAAATTTATATTTTTTTATACGGAGCCTGTCCGACTTCGTAGAAGTTATTGCCCTCGCTATCTATCGCTACGATAGCAGGAAAATCCTCGACCGTAAGTCTCGCGACCGCCTCTGGGCCAAGCTCTGGATAGGCTAGTACTTCGTACTTTTTGATGCTTTGGCTGATTAGCGCGCCCGCACCCCCGATAGCGACCATATAGACGCAGCCTGATTTTTTCATCGCTTCGACGACGGCGTCGCTACGATATCCTTTGCCGATCATGCCGTTGATGCCTACTTCGTTTATCATCGTCGGAGTGTATTTGTCCATGCGTCCGCTAGTAGTCGGTCCCGCAGCGCCTATGACGTCGCCCGGTTTTGCGGGGCTCGGTCCTAGGTAGTAGATCGTCTCGCCGGCTAAATTTACGGGCAAGGCCTCGCCGCGAGCCAAAGTCTCGGTTAGCGCCTTGTGCGCGGCGTCGCGGGCTGCGATTATAGTACCGCTTATTAGTACGTTATCGCCGGCTTTTAGGCTTTTTACGACCTCTTTGTCAAACGGCGCGGTTATCTTTTTTACTTCTGACATCTTTTCTCCTTAAATTTTAGCTTCGGCGTGGCGAGCGGCATGGCAGTTGATGTTGATAGCTACCGGCAGGCCAGCGATGTGGGTCGGATACCACTCGATGTTTACTTTTACCGCGGTCGTATCGCCGCCTAGACCTTGCGGTCCGACGCCCGTTTTACAGGCGAGCTCTAGTAGCTCCTCCTCTAGTTTGGCGTACCTCGGGTCTGGGTTTTTGCTGTCTGCGTCGCGAGCGGCGGCGTATTTTGCCATTAGCGCGGCCTTATCCATCGTGCCGCCTATGCCTACGC
>CAUQJU010000066.1:0-6556 GCA_963518005.1 uncultured Campylobacter sp. | reverse complement strand
TAAATTTAAAGTCCTGCTCGCTCAAGTGCTATTTCCAAAGCCCGACATCCTTTTCCTTGACGAGCCGACCAACAACCTTGACATCGAGAGTATAAAGTGGCTGGAAAACGAGCTAAACCGCCACGAAGGCACTATGGTGCTAATCAGCCACGACCGCCACTTCTTAAACGCGGTTTGCACGCACATACTAGACGTGGATTTTAAGAAAATCAGGCAGTTTGCAGGCAACTACGACGACTGGTATATCGCCTCGACGCTGGTGGCCAAACAGCACGAGATGGAGCGCGACAAAAAGCTAAAAGAAAAAGAGGAGCTGGAGAAATTTATCGCGCGCTTCTCCGCAAACGCGAGCAAAGCCCGCCAAGCAACCAGCCGCCAAAAGCAGCTAAACAAACTCGACATCGAGGAGATCAAGGTATCAAGCAGACGCGATCCTAGCATACTTTTCCGCATCAAACGCGACATCGGTAACGAGATCCTAGAAGTGCGCGGCGTCAGCAAAAAATACGACAAGGTTTTGTTTGAAAATTTTAGCTTTAAGCTCGAAAAGAACGACAAGGTCGCCATCATCGGCGCAAACGGCGTAGGCAAAAGCACGCTAGCTAAAATCATCATCGGCGAGGTCGCTCCAGATAGCGGCGACGTGCACGTGGGTGCGACGATAGAGCCTAGCTATTTCGCGCAGGATACGACGAATAAAATCACCGGCGAGCTAAAGCTCTACGAGTGGCTGCAAGACGAAAACAACAAAGACCTAGACGAGATCCGTAAGTGCCTAGGCCGCATGCTATTTAGCGGCGCCGAGCAGGAAAAATCGGTCGGCAGCCTAAGCGGAGGCGAGAAACACCGCCTGATGCTAAGCCGCCTGATGCTAGAGCGCGGCAACCTGCTCGTGCTAGACGAGCCGAACAACCACCTAGACCTCGAAGCCATCATCGCTCTAGGCGAGGCGCTGTATAAATTCGGCGGCAACGTCATCTGCGTGAGCCACGACCGCGAGCTCATCGATGCATTTGCCAACCGCATCATCCACCTCAAAGGCAACGGCGAGGTTGTCGATTTTAAGGGAACTTTTGAAGAATACGCCGCGATGAACGAGGGGGCGACGGATTAAATTTGAGCTTGCAAATTTAAGCCCGTTTCGCCGCTTGGATTTCGGGTCTAATTTTGCAAATTTTACGCGCGCATACCCGCATCTTTAAAACGCTAAAAAGGAGCCAAAGCGGAAAATTTACTAAAACCGTAAATATGGTAAAAGATGCGGGCGAACCGGTTAAAAACTTTGTAGAAATGTCAAAAATCTATCCAAAATTTAAGGACTATTACCGCGATTTTACCGATATCGGTACGCAAATTTTAAAAATCCGCGAAAAACTGCGCGCCGATTTTACGCAGCTAAAAGAGCTTGAAGAGATAAAGGCGCCAAAAGAGCAAGGTAAATAAATTTCCGCTAATTTTAAATCTCTCAAATTTTTAGCGACTAGGACTTCCACTTGCACCTGCTGATATACAAAACAGTCCGCTCACCTGCACTACGAAAGAAACTACTGTATTAGCGCGGATTTATATTTGGCTCGCCCAGACCCGCATCTTTAAGACGCTAAATTTGGCTTGGTCAAATTTACAATACGCATTTTTAGTTTCTCTAAAATTTAAACTTTTAAATTTTCTCTTTGGGAGAGGAAGGGACTTTACTTAGTTTCTCTTGCGGTAGCTACTGTCGCCCTATTAGGCTTAAGACCGCATGCAACTCGTGACTGCAAGCAGACTACTACGCTGTGTTTACAGATACGAGCAAAGCGCAGTGGAGCGTCGCCTTCCTTTGCGTCGTGCTAAGCACTCGCAACTGCCGAAGGCAGACCCACCCCCGTCTACTTGCAGCTGCTAGCGCAGCGACGCAGAAGCCCCCGCCAACCCCACTGCACGCGAGAGGTGGCGACACTGCTTTGCTTACGCAAAGCGTCGCAAATTTTAAATTTGAGTTTTCAAGGCGCGGGTCTCGGCGGGTAAAATTTAAAGCCAAATTTGCGAATTTAACCGAATTTGACTCCAACTTTGAGCCTAAAGAGTTAAGGTGAAGTATTTTTTCTTTAAACGAGGCGGAAATAAGCCGAGCGAGGGCGCGTATACGAAATACGTAACCGAGCTTCGGCGAAATTTCCAACGAAGTATAAAGGAAAAAGACAAGCCGCTATTTTTTAGAATACTGCGCGTCGAGATACGGTATCAAATACCCATACCCCTCCTTCTCCATCTCCTCCTTTGGCACAAACCTCAGCGCAGCGCCGTTTATGCAGTATCTAAGCCCTCCTTTGTCGCGCGGACCGTCGTCAAATACATGCCCCAAGTGCGAGTCCGACATCGCGGTTTTGACCTCGGTGCGCACCATTCCGTGCGATAGATCGGACTTTTCGGCGACCAGGCTCGCGTCGATCGGCTTTGTAAAGCTCGGCCACCCGCAGCCCGCGTCAAATTTATCGTACGAGCTAAAAAGCGGCTGACCGTTGGTGATATCGACATAGATACCGATGCGCTCCTCGGCGTTTAGCTCGCTGCTGTGCGGACGCTCGGTCGCAGCGTGTTTTACGACCTCGTAGGAGATGGCGCTGAGCTCATTTTTTAGCGCCCCGTCGTCTTTGTTTTTGTAGTTTTGCAAATTTTGCTTCATATCGCGCTTTTTGTCGCTTAAAATTTCGCCCTTTTTAGGCAGGCTCTCAAAGGTCACGTGGCAGTATCCGTGCGGATTTTTGTCCAGATAGTCCTGGTGATACTCCTCGGCTTTGTAGATATTTTCTAGCGGCGCGACCTCCGTTACGATGGGTGCTTTGTAGTTTTTTTGCTGCTCGGCGATAAAGGCTCTGATCGCCGCCTCGTCCGCCGCATCGGTGTAGTAAATGCCCGTACGGTACTGCGTGCCGCGGTCGCCGCCTTGCTTGTTTAGGCTGGTGGGATCTATGGTGTTAAAATAAAATTTGAGCAAATGCGGCAGGTCGATCACGTATTCGTTGTATTCGACCCAGACGGCCTCGGCGGCGTTCGTGTCGCCCGTGCAGACCTGCTCGTAGCTAGGGTTTGGCACCTTTGAGTTTGCGTAGCCCGTGTAGGTGCTCACCACGCCGGGGAGCTGCTTGAGATAGGCCTCCGTGCCCCAAAAGCACCCGCCCGCCAGCACGATCGTTTTGTTCGCGGTCGCAGACTCTTTTGTTTTATGATTCATCTGTTCTCCTTGTAAATTTAAAAATATACCTAAAAATAGCGCCAAAGCGCCGACTATTCCAACTGTTTTTAACGTTTTGCCAAGCATTTTCGCTCCTTGTGGCTTAAATTTTCGATTAAATTTGATTCAGGCAAATTTGACTTCAAATTTGACGGTTTTAAATTTTACGCACCGAGACCCGCGCCTTTAAACTTCAAAATTTGTCATCAGGCGTTAGATTTTCAAAATCTTTTTTTGGGAGGCGGAAGCGGCTTTACTTTGCCTGCGGCTCGTAACTGCGAACAGAACTACTTACGGTCTGCTTGCAGCTGATAGCGCAGAGACGCAAAAACCCCAACCAACCCCGCTACACGTAAGATGTTGCTGCGCTTGGCATAGGTTAATTTTAGCGCTGTTGCGTCGCGACTCTAAATTTACATTTTCAAGGTGCAGGTCTTGGCAACTCAAAATTTGTAAATTTAGCTTCAAATTTAAACGTAAAGCGATAATGCAAAGTATCGCAAGGCGATAAACGTGCGGAAAATTATCCAAGGCTAGGCTGGAGCCTGCCCTGGATAAAATTTCCTCTGCTTGAAGCTACGAGTACGACAAAAATCTCTTTCAAAAGCGCTCGTCTGCAATTCGCAAACGCAGCAAAAACCCTTAAGCCAAATTTGACAAAATTATAACGCCCCACTCTAAATTTAGCGTGAATTTAAATCATTCCTCCCGCGATTTACCGACGGATGTGTAAAACTATCAATAACGCAAAAATACTTATTTAATCTGTACCTTTTGCTTAAATTTAGCGTAAATTTAAGCCGATTTTCCGCTAGGCTTGTCAAAAGATATTTTAAAATCTTTTAAATTTAGGCAAAATTAAGAATTTTGCGCCTCTTCCTCGGCTTTGGCTCGGCTTCTTTGTCTTTGGGCGGCTTGTTTTTGGATGTTAGCTTTATAAATTTTAAATACATGATCTTCTAAAACAACCACTTGAAACGTACCCTCAAAAACCTTGATATCGCGCGTTTTGCCGATCACTCTAACTTCGCGTTTAGCGCTATCGTTAAACTGAGCCCTAGCATCAAATTCCACGTTTTCGCCGATCTTGGTTGGGGCGAAAAAATGTATCTTGGCCCCTATCACGACGCTAAAGGTTTCGTTTACCGCAGCCATCGCCGCATAGCTAGCCGCCGAGAAAACAAAACCGCTGTGAATAAGCCCCTCGGCGTCAGAAGCCATCTCTTCGCTAGCAAAAAAATTCGTTTTTGCTTGATTTGAACCCAGTTCGGGGACGGTGCCGCTTACGCTGGTTGTGAGATTCGGCGAGGTTTTTAGCTCATTGCGAAAAGGGTTTTCATCCTCAGGCAGTATCGTATCCTCGCTGCCGCCGTCTTTGTATATATTTTCGTCCATTTTTTACCTTTATACGCTTAGTTTTAGATAGACCCGTTTTGGCGTGGGATAGCCCTCGACCGTGCGCGTAGGGTCTACGGGATCTAGAAAATCGCCCAAGCTCTGCCCCAAGATCCACTCTGTTTTTCGCTGCTCGTGTGCGTCCGTCGGCTTTGTCGCCAAAATTTGCGCGTCTTTAAAATTCGCCCTCTCACACCAGTTTAAAAGCGCGCTAATAGTCGGCACGAAGTAGATATTTGGTATCTTTGAGTATGTATTTTTTGGACTCAGGGCAAAATCGCCCTGCATATCAAGATACATCGTATCCAAAAATAGCTCGCCGCCCGCATTTAGCGCGCCTTTTAGCTCTTTTAGCGTACGCACCGGATCGCTTCTGTGATATAGCACGCCAAGACAAAATAGCGCGTCAAATTTGAGGCCGTAGTGCGGCAGATGCTCGACGCCTAGCAGCTCGTACTCTATGCCTGAGCGCGCGAACGCATCGATAAATTTAAACTGTAAAAAGCTCATCACGCCGGGATCAAAGCCGATCAGTTTTTTTGGGTGCTGGGGCAACATACGAAAGAGATAGTAGCCGTTGTTGCAGCCGATATCGCCCACGACCTTATCCGCTAGATCCATGTACGGCGCGAGTAGGTTAAATTTGACAAAACTCCTCCACTCGCTGTCGATAAATATATCGTCTATCTTAAACGGCCCCTTGCGCCACGAGCGTAAATTTAGCGCCGTTTGCAGCGTCTCTTCGCGCTCTACAGGGTTTAAATTTGCGTTTATCTCGACTATATCGTAAAATTTAAGCTCAAATTCGCGCCCCTTAAATTTAGCCGCCAGCCCCTCTACCTCCCGCATCAAAGGCGCGTAGGTTTTGCCCGCCAGCTCCCTAGCCTTCGCCGCTCTAGCCGCTTCTAAGCTCATCACTCCGTCCAGTCGATGATATTTTTAGGGCACTCTTTGTGATAGACGCCCGTCGCGTCGTAGTACTCCTTGCACTCGTTGTAGTACTTCGTCGTCACGCCGCGGTCGTTTAAAAACACGCAACCGCCCAGTATCGCCGCCAGAGCCGAGAAAAATAAAATTTGCGCTAGAGTTTTCATTTGAAAAATTTAGCGTGCTTTTTCTTCATGTATTCGACGACTTCGAGCACCTCGTCCACGCCCTCAGCACCCGAGTTTTCCAGTGCGTCGTCGATGCACTCTATGTAGGTCTCTGCCGCGTCCTCAAGCCTATCTTTTTTCACGCCAGCATAATAAAGCATCGCCTCCAGCATCATCGAAAGCTCGTAGCTTAGCTCATCTACGGTAGGTTCTATTTCTTTCATTTTCTATCCTTGTAAAATCGTTTTTTTAGTTATCAGGTCGGTTATCTGCGCCTTTACGTTTTCATAGCTAAAGCTATCCTTAAAGCCAGCAAAAAGCCCGCCGCTAGCGTTCACGTGTCCGCCGCCGCCGACTAAATTTTTAGCCATCAAGCTGACGTCTACCTTGCCGTTAGCGCGAAAGCTCAGAGTCTTTTTGCTCGTAACGTCGATGAAAAAATCAATATCGGGATTTGCGACTAAAAAATCATTGCCGATAACCGAGGTGTTGCCGATATTGTAGGTCAAAATGCCGTTAAAATCGTTATACTTTATGCTAAATTTATCTTTTTCTTCGCTTAGCTTTTTTACGACGAAGGCTGAGATCAGGTTGCTTAGAGTGTCGTTTTTATCCTCTTTGAAAAAGTCCTTTTTAAACCCGAAAATCGCCTCGTCAAGCCCGACGTAGTCGTCTCCCGCGTCAAAAAACTCCCGCGCTCGTTTGATTAGATAAAAAAGATAGCGCGAATTTTCAGCCTCAAACATCGTTTTATTTATCTCTTTTGCGTTTGCGACGAGTCCGAGTCCGACCTTGCCCATTTCAAAATTTACGTCGTCTTTTAGCCAGATATCGACCGCATTTACGACGT
>CAUQJU010000065.1:0-6568 GCA_963518005.1 uncultured Campylobacter sp. | reverse complement strand
TATAGATAAAAATTTGAGGATTTTTATCCGCTTCGCCATCTTTTAGTACCGATATGGGACCGATGCCTAAGCGATTATTGTTTAAAACGGTATCCCAAGCTCCACCGTTTAGAGCCTTTTTGTGATCGGTAGTTTTATATACTATTTCACCGCCGTCAAGTTTTTTTAGCGCACCGTTTTCTCGGTATTCGTCCGCCGTGCAATTAAACGTAAAATTATCTGCATACGCCTTAGTTATTAAAGAAAAACCAATATCTTCCTTGCCGCCGTATCGATCTTCTAGCATAAACGAATCCCCCCTTCGCGGCCTACCTCCAAAATCTACAAATACGCCGCTTTTGACTGCTAGCACGCTAGCTTTTTCGTTTTTTTTGACTTCCGTTTTTTTAGAGGATTTAGCCATTTTTGTTTTTTCTTTTACGGCACTGTTTTTACCCTGCGTAGGCTTAGTTTTCGAAATTTGACTCACCAAAACATCCTGCTTTCGTTCATCGGAAAATTTTTCCTGACCCGACTTAGAAATTTTAGTAAAAAAGGCCGGATTGCTATTATTTTCTTGCGCATATTTTACGATATCAGCCTCGCTTTGCAACTCAATAATTTCCACGCGCCTATTTTTAGCCCTGCCTTGTTCTTTATTGTTATCAGCTATGGGATTAGTTTCTCCCGCGCCTAGATAATAAATATTTTTTGCGTCAACTCCGTTTTTCGTAAAAATTTGCCCTACGGTTTTAGCGCGGGCTTCAGATAAAAGTTGATTTTTTGTACTAGATCCGCTATCGTCAGTATGTCCGACGACTAGTATTTTTTGCGAACTATCCTTATATGTACTGGCCATTTGCGAGAAATACTCGCTAGCTTGAGGGTTTAATACGCTTTGATTAGTGGCAAACTGACTCTCGCTAGTAGTTATACTTACTTTATCGCCTCTTTTGCCGTCTATCTTTACGTCTTCTTGCATTATTTCAACGTTGTACACTTGAGAGACTTTCTTTTGATGCGCGCGTCTTTCGTCGATATAGTCTCCGACGAAATATCCGATTACTCCGCCCACTACGGCTCCTATCACCATACCCTTATCGCCGCCAACTTCTTTGCCTATCGCCGCACCTCCGGCGGTTCCTATTGCGGTTCCACCAATCTTGCCGATGTTTTCGCCTAGATTTGCGCAACCACTCAGAGCTAAAACTAGCGGAACGCAGATAAAAATTTGTTTATTCATCTTAAAAATTCGCCTTCCAGTGGATCTTATAAAAAAATTAAATATTACCATAAAAACATAGTCGTGTCAATAATTTTTTAATGCGATTTTATCCGAAAATATAGGCAAAAACAATGAACTCTTTTAGGTAAATCACTTCTGGCTAGGTCAAATTTTAGCTTACTTTTAATGCTACTGTACTAAAATTAGTTTTTTTAAAATAAAGGTCTTTATGTTTTACTATATTTATAAATTCTTAAATTTTAATATTTTTCAATACATCACTGTTCGCGCGGGCTTTTCGTTTTTCATCGCATTTTGCTTGACCGTTTGGGCGCTTCCTAAATTTATCGCGTGGGCAAAGGCCAAAAACGCCGCCCAGCCCATCTACGAGCTAGCTCCGCAAACGCACCAAAAAAAGGCCAAAACTCCGACGATGGGCGGGCTTGTCTTTATCGGAGCCGCACTTGTCGCGAGTGTGATTTGCGCGCGTCTTGATAACGTCTTCGTCCTTGCCTCGCTTATCTGCCTTGCAGGCTTTACGGCGCTTGGGTTTAAAGACGACTACCGCAAAATTTCAGGCGGCAAAAACCACGACGGACTAAGCCCTAGAGCCAAACTCGCGGTGCAAATTTTGATCGCGTTTGCGGTCTCGGCGATGCTGTATTTACACGGCGAGCTGGGTAGTAAATTTTACCTACCGTTTTACAAATTTCCAGTGCTTGATCTAGGCGTTTTTGCGGTTGCTTTTTGGACGCTCGTTATCGTCGCCGCCTCAAATGCGGTAAATTTAACCGACGGCCTAGACGGTCTAGCTACGGTGCCTGCGGTATTTTCACTGTTGACTTTGGGCGTATTTGCCTACATCTGCGGGCACGCGGTGTTTAGCTCGTATTTACTTTTGCCCAAGATCGCGGGCGTAGGCGAGACGGTCGTAGTAGCCGCTGCGCTGATCGGCTCGCTGATGGGATTTTTGTGGTTCAACTGCCATCCGGCCGAGGTTTTCATGGGCGACAGCGGAAGCCTGAGCGTAGGCGCATATATCGGCCTCATGGGCGTGATGACGAAAAACGAAATCCTGCTCATCATCATCGGCTTCGTCTTTGTTATGGAAACCTTGAGCGTGATTTTGCAGGTGGGAAGCTTTAAAATTTTTAAAAAGAGAATTTTTCTCATGGCGCCGATACACCATCATTTTGAGATAAAAGGCTGGGTGGAAAATAAGATTATCGTGAGATTTTGGCTCATCGCCGTTTTGGCAAATTTGATCGCCATGACTGCGTTAAAAATCAGATAAATTTAATAAGGAGAACTTAATGAGAGCGCAGATAGAGCCGGATTACGAGACGGCTAGAAAAAGATACGACGGGATTTTAGAGAAAATTTTAGCCTATACGGACTACTGCGACGAACACGGCGACGAGAGCGGCGAGAAATACCGCGAGCTAGAAAACGAGCTGCACGCAATCACTGGCAAAGATATGAGTAAATTTGACCTGTGGGAGTGGTGGGAGGCCGACGGGGCTGAAAATTTAGCCTTTGATATCGCGCTTCCGGAGCCTCGCCTCGTGCCTGATATCACAAAGGACGAGCTACGCGAGATCATAGAGCGCATGACGAGTTTCGAGCCGCAAGAGAGCGAAGACGAGTTTTTGGACGAGTTTTACGATCGTCCGAATTTCGCTTGCGAAGGCGGATATTTTACCGAGTTTTTAAAGCTAAATTTTAAAGATACTTATGATTTTAAACTTTTTACCAGACACAAACGAAACGGCGTGATGACCGAGCTGAACGCAGAGGAAATAACGCAAATTTTATGGGGCAAAAGGGCGTAAAAAGGAGCAAAGATGAGAAAATCGCTATTTGGCTACGGCGGCACGACCCGCGCGATAGCAAAAAACTTCGGCAAAGAGGGCGGCTGGGACGTCTATGACGATAAATTTAGCGAGATCTCAAGCGACGAATGGGGCAACGCCCTACTACCGCCAAACCTCTTTATGCCCGAAAAAAGCGGCCTAGAGATCCCGAGTCCCGGCTTCCCGCCCGGCCACGAGCTGGTTAAAAAAGCGCAAAATCTCATCAGCGAATACGACTATTTTTATAAAATTTACGGCGGCAAAATGCCCTTTACCGTCTGGATCAGCGGCACGAACGGCAAAACTACGACGACGAAGATGACGCAGCATCTACTGGCGCGCTACGGCTCGGTAATGGGCGGCAACGTCGGAGTTCCGCTCGCAGACCTCGACCCAAACGCCAAAATTTGGGTGCTTGAAACCAGCTCCTTTACGATGCACTACACGAACGCCGCAACGCCCGGCATCTACGCGCTTTTGCCTATCACGCCCGATCACCTCAGCTGGCACGGCGACTTTGCCGAGTATGAGCGCGCCAAGCTAAAACCGCTAGCGATGATGGGCGAAAACGCGGTCGCGATCCTACCTAAAATCTACGCCGAGACGCCGACTAAGGCAAAAGTTATAAGCTACGAAAACGAGGCGGATTTGGCTCGGTTTTGCGGCGTAAATTTAAACAATATCGCCTTTAAAACGCCGTTTTTAACGGATGCTCTTTTGGCGCTTGCTATCCAGAAAATTTTGCTTGATAGGTGCGACGTAGAGCTGTTAAACGGCTTTGTCATCGAGGGCAACAAGCTAGAGGAGTTTCGCGATGCGCGCGGTAGAACGTGGGTCAACGACACGAAGGCGACCAACATCGACGCGAGCATCCAAGCCGTAAAGCGATATGAGGGCAAATTTTTACATTTGATTTTAGGCGGCGACGATAAGGGCGTGGATATGCGGCCGCTTTTTGAAGCCTTGTGCGGCGCCAAGGCGCAAATTTACGCTATCGGCTCAAATGCGGACAAGCTAATGAAGCTTGCGGGCGAGTTTAAAATCCCTGCCGTAAAATGCGAGCTTTTAAACGTCGCAGTCGGCGAGATAGATAAAAATTTCAAATTTGACGAAGTTGCGAGAGTCGGCGCAAACAGCGAAAATTTAGACGAAATAGCGCTTTTAAGCCCTGCTGCAGCGAGCCTCGATCAGTTTAGCAGCTACATAGAGCGCGGGGATGAATTTAAAAAAGCGATCTTAAATTTGAAAATTTGACGCGTTATCCGCACCGTCGTAAAGCGGCCAAATTTGAGCGACTACCTTTAAAATAAATTTCGTATTTTAAAAATAAGCCGAATTTTACGCATTTAACCGAAATTTAAGTATCAAGTGGCTAAAATCACATTTCTTTATTTACGGCGTGGTTGGATAGCTCAGTCGGTAGAGCAGCAGACTGAAAATCTGCGTGTCGGCAGTTCGATTCTGCCTCTAACCACCATTCTATTATTTAATCCCCTATAATACAATCCAAACAACACCAAAAGAAGCCCTAAAATACGGCATTTCTAAGCTATTTATAATCCAATAAGCTACAATGAAATATAATGCAATCCAAAGATTTTTGGAACACTCACGGAACATTGAGAGCATTTTTATGAGCCAAAAAATCCCCAATGTTCCAAAATGTGCCGTTTTTTAAAAATACTAAATGTTCCAAAATGCTTTTAAATATCGTATTTTAGGGGCTAAAATGGCAATAGATATTTTAAAAGATACGCAAATACGCAAAGCAATCAAGAAAGAAAAAGACTACTCATTGACCGACGGCGGGGGCTTAGCGATACTTATTACCTCTAAAGGCGTGAAAAGGTGGGTATTTTATTACATAGACCCGGTAAGCGGTAAAAAATGTAGCGCAGGCTTTGGACTTTATCCGGACATTACCCTAGCAAGAGCAAGAGAGCTAAGAGCCGAGTATAAAAACCTAATATCGCAAGGCATAAGCCCGAAAGAGCATAAAAAGCAGGTAAGAGAGCAAAGACAAAGCGACCATAAGCAGACGTTAAGCAAAGTGTTTAACTAGTGGCTGGAGCTTGAAAAAAAGCGAGAGCTACCAAAAACGCTACAAACCAAAGCAAACCGCATAAATAATCATATTACGCCTCTTATAGGGGATAGAGCTATCAAAAGCATAAATCACGGCGAGATAGCGCAAATATTAGAGCAGATAGGCAAGGATACGCCTCAAACGGCGCAAATACTGCACCAGCTATTAAATAACATATTTCATTACGCCACTACGAAAGGCTACATGCCGTTTAATATCATCTCGAATATCCAAGCAAAAGCGATCATCATAAATAAAGAGGCGGAGCATTACGGCAAGCTTACCGAGATAGAGGACTTAAGGGCGTTTGTTAATAAAATTTACGATTATCCTTTTTTTCTTAGCACACGCAACATTTTAAAATTTGCCCTGCATATTCCTTTGAGGGTCGCACCGCTTACGCTTTTAAAGTGGGAATACGTGGATTTTGACAAGAAACTTTTAACAATACCAAGAGAGCTACAAAAGAATAAGAATAAATCGCTAGGGGCTTTTATCTTGCCTCTAAGCGATGAGGTTATTAATATCCTAAGAGAGCAGGAGCGAGAATTTAAAGCCTACCCGTATATCTTTATGAATACGATCTACAAAAATCCGATCCACAAAGATACACCTACAAAAACCATTAAAGAGTTTGAATTTTACGATAGAGATACCGGGCGGATAATAACGGCTCATAGCTTTAGAGGCATATTCAAAACAGCCGTTTACAACTACCGAGAGCAACACAACACCAGCACGGAAGCAATCAACAAGGCGTTAGACCACCTGCACGGCGACAGGGTAGAGCTATCATACAGCGAAAAAGCAACCTTTTTAAACGAGCTTAGAGGGCTCTTTGAATGGTGGAGCGGATTTATACTAAATTTGAGAGACGAAACCAATAATAGAAAAAAGTAAAGGGGGAATGAATGGCAACTTTATACGATGAAATTCTAAATTTTATACAGGCAGATGTAGAGAATTTTTTACTTATCTCAAAAGGCGAGTTTATTGATAAAAGTATGTTAGACTTTATACTCAATCATAAAGGTATTCAAAATAGACTAGCCCTATTTTTATCAAAAATTGATTTAGACAAGATAAACGATGTCGATTGTTTAGAATTTTTTAAACACGATGGCAAAAAAGATAAAAAAGACATTATTGTTCAATTTTTTATTAATACAATAAACGCCGAACTAATACTATTAGCAGATCCGTTAAGGGCAAATAAAAAATATCTTAGGGACGCCAAAAGGCTAAATAAACTCCAAAAAGAGATAATTGAAAAATATTATTTTAATGATACTTTTTTAAATTTTTTCAGAAGAATAGGAATAAAAGATGAGCTTATTAGCAGTGTGCAAAACTATGATTACTTAACAATATTCTTATTACTTAGTAGAATGGTATGAGCCTAGTATATTATTTGTTTTATTTAAC
>CAUQJU010000064.1:0-6600 GCA_963518005.1 uncultured Campylobacter sp. | reverse complement strand
CGCGCGACGGCTTTTGTAAATTCTTTGTCGGATTCGTAAAAATACCCCAGCCCAGCGCAAGACATCGCGTTTTGCGCTCCGCCTTTCTCGCAGGCGAGTTCTAAATTTTTAATCGCGTTTGACAAACTCCTGCAAACCTCCTTGTTTCCCTTCTCGCACTCATCGCGCAGATCGGCTAGCTCGCCGCCAAAAGTCAGCACCGCAAAAAATATGAGCGAAATAAAACGTCTCATAAGCTCAAATTTCCTTTCAAAATTTTATAAATTTACCGCCGTAAAGCGCCGAAACCAAAACGCCTGAAGTATAAATTTAAAAAGATTAAAATTCAAATTTAGCTAAAATCGCTATCAAAAAGGAGCGTAAAATGATTTTTGAAGACGAGCTGATTTTCGTCGAGCGGGAAATGAGCGAGATACCGTGGGTGAAAATTTTTACCAAAACGCCGTTTAAGGAGCTAACAGACTGCGACGAAGCGACGCAAAAAAGGGTTTTTGAAGCGGTTTTGACGACCGAAAAAGTAATGAGAAAATTTTATAATCCCACGAAAATAAACATCGCAAGCTTTGCAAACTACGTGCCGCGAGTGCATTTTCACGTGATGGCGAGATTTGAGAGCGATAGCTTTTTCCCCGAACCGATGTGGGGCAAAAAGCAGCGCGAGTGCGAGCTAAATTTGCCCGATTTTGCCGAATTTTCTCAAATTTTAGCGCGCGAGCTAGGCAGAGCCCGTGAATAAAAAAATACTTCTAACGCTCGCGTTCCTCGTAGTAGCAGGTGTTTTAATGGTCTATAAGGCGCGCTGGGACGAGCAGACGCAGACGGAAAATATCAAAAAATTTCTCGACTTTCAAACGCAAATTTTAAATAAAAACATAGAAGAGGAAAAACTCTCCGCGATGACGGTGGCTGCGCTGCTAGCGCAAAACGAACACGTAAAAAAATGCATGAGCCAAAACGACCGACGGATGTGCCTAGAGACGCTTGGCGAATTTACCAAAACGCTCAGCAAGGTGCCGATTTACCAAAATGCTAAATTTCACATCCATACGCCTGAAATGAGGAGCTTTGCTAGGAGCTGGATACCGCTATATAACGACGATCTAACGAACTTTCGCCACCTGCTAGCCGAGGCCAAAAACGGCGTAGCCGCAGGCATCGAGGTCGGTCGCGCGGGAGTTTTCATTAGGTCGGTCGCGCCGATATTTGAGGATAAAAAGATGCTCGGCAGTATCGAGGTACTACTTGATTTTAAGCATTTGAGCGACTTTTTCTCGCAGCAAGGGCTTGATCTTTTCGTCCTGCTCGATGCTAGCGCCGACTCGCCGTATCAAAACAGCAGCGACGAGGGCATTATCGAAGGTTTTCATTTCGTAAATAAGAGCTACGCAAATTTAAACGTCTTGCCGATGCTAAAAGATATAAAATTTAAAAGCGGAGGATTTTATCAGACGGATTCGCACGCCTTTACCGTCCAGCCGATGAACGACGCAAAAGGCGAGCGCGTGGGATACTTCGTGATTTATTTTAACTCGGACTCAAAAGAGCGAAATTTAGCAAAGCTGGGCGTTTGGTTTGATTAGTCAAGCAGGCTTTTTGAGTATGGCGAAAATTTATAGGTAAAGACGCTGCCTTTGCCCAGTTCGCTTTTTACGCCATACTCCACGCCGTTTTTCACGCAGATACTTTGCACGATATTTAGCCCAAGGCCAAAGCCGCCCTGCACGCCCTCATCTCTAACGTAGCGTTTCCAAATTTTACTCGTATCTTTTATGCCTTCGCCCTCGTCCTCGACTACGAGCACGATTTTGCCGCTTTTTTCAAAAAGGCGCAAATTTATTATCCCTCCTTCGCGGCTGTATTTCACGGCGTTGCTTAGGTTGTTGTCGATCAGTCTGCCCGCCTCTATCTTGCTCATAAAAATTTGCAAATTCGGCTCGACGAAGTCGTAAATTTTGATATTTTTAGCCATCGCGATACCGCGCATATATCGCGCTCGCTCGAGACTAAATTCGCTCAAATTTAAAATCTCCGGCGGAAATAAAATATATCCGCGCTTGATGTAGTACTCGGTGTCCTCGTAGGTAACTTGCATCTGTTTTAGGGCCGAGCGCATGCGGGTGACGTATTTGTTATCAAGACCCAGCATCTCAAGGTTTATGCCGATGATGCCCAGCGGCGTTTTTAGCTCGTGCATCGCGTCGTTAAAAAAGTTATTCATATATTTTTTGGCGTCTTTATATGGCTTTATGCCGCTAACAAACGACAGATAAAGCGCAAAAAACACGACCACTAGCGCAAACGCTAGAGTTAGAGCCGCGACGAATAAAATCCTAGCCGCGTTTTGCTTTTTGGCTAGCACGAGATAATAAAACTCGCCGTCCACGCTAAAATAGGTCTTGTAAAAAAGATGGCCGTTTTCTTGGCGGGTGATAAATTTTAAATCGCTCGGGCGCGCGTCTAAATTTGAGACGATTTGCTTTTCTTTGAGATCAAAAACGCCGTATCTATAAGTGAGCGAAATAGGCAAAGTCTCGTTTTTATCGAGCGCTTTTTGGATTTTGCCCTCGTACTCCAGCAGCTCGAACATATTTTTGGAGTATTCGTCTTTAGAGCTTAAATTTATAATTTCGTAGCTTTGAAATATAAACAAAGCCATGATGATAAAAGTGGCTAAGATGGGGATTTTAAGATTTTGAAACATCTATTTTGTAGCCTAGTCCGCGTGCTGATTTTATAAACTCGGGAGTCGTTTTTTGACGGATTTTTAGTATATGCATGCGCACGTCGGCGGGGTCGATCTACTTGTCGTTCCATACCTCGGCGCGTAGCCGCTCGATGCCTACGAAGCTGTTTTTATGAAATAGCAAACACTCGATGATAGCAAATTCTCTCGTACTTAACTCAACCGCTTCGCCTTTAAATTTGAGCCGCTTTTTAGCGGTATCTAGGCTAAAATTTTCGTCGATAGCGATCAAGTTTTTATCGTCTCTGCCGTGATATTTTCGCATTAGCTCGTTTACTCTAAATTTTAACTCGGCTAGCTCAAAGGGCTTTTTTAGATACTCATTACAGCCCAGCTCGTATCCGACCGCCATATCGTCTATATCCACTAGCGAGGTCATTATCATTATGGGCGTTTCACAGCCGATATCTTTGGCGTATTTTATAACTTCGTGTCCGCTGATGTGCGGAACCTTGATGTCAAGGATCAGCAAGTGATAAAAGCCCGCCGCTATCTTATCGCAGGCTACTTTGCCGTCGGCGGCCTCATCCACCTCATAGCCAAGACTTTCTAGATATTCGCTAACGCTCTCACGATATACGAAGTCGTCTTCAAGCAGTAAAATTTTCATAAATTCTCCGAATTTTATCGCAATATTTTAAGGGAGATGATAGCTAAAAATGATTTTGGATCGTCTGAATTTAAAAAGGCTCGGCGAGTTTGCCGAGCCTAATATGGTCAAATTTAACCTAAATTTCACGCACCCGTGAAAACTTGACCTGCATAAACGATGTAGTATCTTAGCATCACGACGCCGCAGATAACTACAAGAGAGTTTGCTATGATGTAGCCAACTCTATAGGCGTGATTTTTTAGAGCCGTTAGCGCTATGGTGATAGGGGTCAAAAGTCCGATACCAACAACACCTATCCAAAAGATTAGCGCGTATTGTCCCGTGCTTAGAGCTTGTTTTGCGGCGACCGCACTCGCTCCGCCCTCGAAATATAGTCCCAAAAATAGTATCGCAATAAGCGGTATCTCAAAAAGCACGGCGCGCAAGTCCATAACCAAAAGATACTTCACGTTGTCTTCGTTAAGAAGGTGTTTGAAGCACAAAAGGCCGACCAAGATGTTTGTCGCTACGCCTGAGCTAAAGCCTGATGTTAGGAACAAGATCGGCAGAATCGGCGTGTTCCAAAGCGGAAGCTTCGTAATCGCGCTAAGCAAAAAGCCCGTATATATGCCTACGCCGATCGCAAGGCCAAAAAGCGCCGTCTCGACTATCTTTGAAAGCGGCGCAAAAGAGCGAATCAGCCTAGAAATAGGACGTAAAATCGCTAGAATTTTATACTTTTCTATCTCTTCTTCGAAAATAATCACCGCAAAAAGGTAAGCCAGCGGCGTATAAAGCAGCAACAACGCCACGCCGATAGACATAACCGAACCGAAGTTATACTTAATCAAAATCCAGTAAAAACTAAGCGGTTTGCCAAGGTCAAGCACCAAAAGCGCAAGGCCCACGGTGATCGTTATAGGAGCTACTAGAGCGCCTGCTTTTACCATCGCGTCCCAGATGCTGCCGTCTTGTTTTTTGTGGTAGTTCCACTTAACAAGCAACGCAACCATCATCGCGCCTGCGGACAAACCCGCCAAAAATAGATAAACCGCTATCGGCCACGGCCAGTAAATTTCATTATATTGCGCTATGCTTCCCCACATATTATTCATGGCTTCCTCCTTTGCGGTTAGCTATCATAGCAAGCTTGGGTTTGGTTTTAAGTTCGGCTTTAAGATAGTAGTGAGCTTTAGTGTTTAAAATTTTACTTACTTCGCTGTTTGGATCGTTTATATCGCCGAATGCCAAAGCATCGGTCGGACAAACGGTCACGCACGCAGGCTGCTCGCCAATGCTCACTCTAGTTTCAAAGCAAAACGTACATTTGCCTATCTCGCCGGTTTTCGGCTCGACGTAGCGAGCGTCGTAAGGACAGGCTAGGATGCAGTATTTGCAAGATACGCAGGTAGAGTGATCTAGCAGCACGATACCCTCAGCCGTCTGAAAGCTAGCTCCCGTAGGGCAAACCGCCACGCACGGAGCGTCCTCGCACATCACGCAACTGTGTCTGCTAAAGTCGGTTTTTAAATTTGGAAATTTGCCCTTTATCTGCGAATGGACTTGAAGTCTAAAAACACCTCTAGGCACTTCGTTTTCGCTCCTGCAAGCCACCGAGCAAGCCTGGCAGCCTATGCAGAGATTTTCGTCGTGTATCATTCTATAAGCTTTTTTCATCTTTTTTCCTTTACGCTTTTATTATCTTGACGCCGACGTTTCGCACCATCGTGGAGGCGACGGGACCGATCACGGTAGGATCTAGCAGCTTGCTTTGATTCGTTCCCGCGCCGTTCGTGCGTTTTAGTCCGGCGCTCACGTGCCCAAAGCCGTGATAGACGAAAAGCGTATCCTCTCTGATGCCTTCAGTCAGCATCACGCTTGCCTTTTCCTTCGCGGTTTTACTTTGAAGGGTTATCTTATCGCCGTCTTTTAGCCCGTATTTTTTCGCGGTATTGGGATGTATCCAGACGGGCGCGCTACTCATCAGGTCGTTTAAAAATTCGACGTTTTGCGTGTGGCCGTTGGTGTGTATCGGCGTTTTGCCGCTCATTAGGCAAAGCTCCTCGCCGAAAAATACGTCCATGCCCTCGGCGTTTAAGCAGCCGTATCCCGGAAACTGCTTTTCGACCTTTTCGCTAAAAAGCTCGATCTTGCCGCTATCGGTTTTAAATTTGACCTGCGACTCCATCAGCCCGTCTTCGCCCACAAACTGCGCCGCGCTAGGAAATTTTTTAGTAAATTCTTTTACGCTATCTTTTTCTCTAAACAAAATCCCCGGCACCTTCCACGTGACGTAGCCGTCTTTAACCAGCTTTGCCAAAAGCTCGGCGTTTCCCTTTACCTGCCGCATTCGCCACTCGTCCATCGTATTTGAAGTATATAGCTCGTCTATTTTCATCCTGCGGGCTAACTCCCTAAAGATATCGTAGCCGTTTTTGGTGTCGCCGATAGGATCTACGACCTTATTTCTTATCATATACGCGGGTTTTAGTCCTGATTTATCCTCGATGCCTTCGTCGCGCTCCAGATAGGTGCTCTCAGGCAGTATCACGTCCGCCCATATCGCAAAATCGCTCATATAAATATCCGAGCACACGATAAAATCAAGCTTTTTTAGGCTCTCTATCGTAGTTTGAGTGCCTGCGACGTTTATGGGATGATTAAATCTTATACTAAACCAGCCTTTTACGGGATAAGGCTTTTCGCTTAGTATAGCTTGCGGAATTTGCATCAAAACGCCGTGACTCCTGCCGACGAATTTATTTACCCCATCCTCGCCGGCGCCGTCTATCCTAGGAGTTTTTGGTACTTTTATCGCGGCGTCCGGGTTCGCGATCTCAGGGATTAGCTCTTCGCCTGCTAAAATATTATATAGCTTAGCCTTTTTGCCGCCGAAAATTCCGCCCTTTTTCTCCCAGTTGCCCATCATCGCGTTTGCCGTCATTATGGCTCTAGTGCGGATGTATTCGGCTCTAGTTGTAGTGGTGTTGTGACCGAAGTCGATGATGACTTTAGGTGCGGCTTTCCAGATTTCGCCAGCGATTCGCTCAACCGTTTTTGCAGGTATTCCAGTGATCTTTTCTTGCCACTGCGGAGTTGTGTCTTTGGTCGCTTCTACGACTTTATCAAAGCCTATCGTAAATTTCTCTATAAATTCTTTATCGTACGCGTCGTTTTTGATCCACGTGTGAATGAGGGCTAAAACAAAGGCCAGATCGGTTCCCGGTTTTACCGGTAGCCACTCGTCGGCTTTTGAGGCCACTAC
>CAUQJU010000063.1:0-6619 GCA_963518005.1 uncultured Campylobacter sp. | reverse complement strand
TTAGATATGGAAAGCATCAAAACCGAGGCCGTGCGAAGAGCCGAGAATGAAGGCATAATCTTTATCGACGAGATCGACAAGGTCGCGGTGAGCTCCGGCAACTCGGGCAGGCAAGATCCGAGCAAAGAAGGCGTACAGCGCGACTTGCTACCTATCGTGGAGGGCTCGACGGTGACGACCAAATTTGGTGCCATAAAGACCGATCACATCCTTTTTATCGCCGCCGGCGCATTTCACATCAGCAAGCCAAGCGATCTAATCCCGGAGCTTCAGGGGCGTTTTCCGCTGCGAGTCGAGCTTGATAGCCTAGATGAAAATGCGCTGTATCAAATTTTAACCCAGCCTAAAAATTCTCTACTCAAACAATACGAAGCGCTTTTAAAAACCGAAAACGTTGAGCTTAAATTTAACGATGAAGCTATCAGAGCTATCGCTAAAATAGCTCAAAACGCCAACGAAAAAATGGAAGATATCGGTGCTAGGCGCCTACACACCGTGATCGAACGCGTGATCGAGGATATCAGCTTTGAGGCTAACGAGCACGGCGGCGAGACGGTAGAAGTAGACAAAGCCCTCGTAGAAAAGCGCCTCTCAAACGTCGTCGAGGATCAAGATCTAGCGAGATATATCTTATGAAATCAGGCTTTGTTAGCATCATAGGCCGTACGAATGCAGGCAAAAGCTCGCTTTTAAATTTTTTGCTTGATGCGAAGATCACCATCGTCTCGCACAAGCAAAACGCCACGAGGCGCAAGATCAGCGGAATCGTGATGAATGGCGAAGATCAGATCGTTTTTACCGATACGCCGGGACTTCACGAGAGCAACAAGACGCTAAACAAACTCATGATAAACGAAGCGATAAAATCGATGGGCGACTGCGATTCGATCGTGTTTTTGGCGCCTATTCACGACAGCATAGACGACTACGTCAAATTTCTAAATTTAAATCCGCAAAAGCCGCATATCTTGGCGCTTACCAAGGTTGACGAAGTCTCAAACGCTAAGGTGCTGGAAAAAATCACACAGTATCAAAAATTCCAAGACAAATTTACCGCGCTTTTGCCTTTTAGCGTCAAAAGGCAAACTTATAAAAAGCCGCTTTTAGATGAAATTTGCAAACTTTTGCCGGAGCATGAGTATTTTTACGACCCGGAATTTTTAACGCCGACAAATGAAAAGGAAATTTTTCGCGAATTTATCCTTGAGGCGGTCTACGACAATCTAAGTGACGAGATCCCCTACTCTACCGACGTACTCATAGATAAAGTCAAAGAAAAACCGGAAATAACCGAAATTTATGCCACCATAATTACCGAGCGCGAGATGCATAAATCTATGATTATCGGCAAAAGCGGACAAACCATCAAAAGAATCGGGATAAATTCAAGAAAGTTAATATCAAATTTTACGGGACAAAAAATCTTCGTAAAGCTCGTTGTAGTGGTTAAAAAAGACTGGCGTAAAGACGAAAAAACTATAAAAAGCTTGAATATTTTATAAATAATTATTAAGTTGCATCACTTTTTATGATATAATACATATGTGATTTGTATATGATTTAGCAGTGGCTAAATTTAAAGCAAGTCGCAGATAAAGAAAGGATAAAAATGGCAAAAAGTAAAAACGCTACTCCGGCAATAGTCGCGTATGATCCATACTTGCAAACATCTTTTGCTTTTTCCGACAACAAAATTCAACCCGTGGAATTAAGTAAAGCTAATAAAAATAGCTATTTTGTGTCATACATAAAATATAAAGATCTTATTGTAGGAAATGTGGAGATACCGTCCACAACCGAAGAAGACGATGTATCGAATTTAATCACGATTAAAGCCTATGAATTATTTAGTTTGGATCCGGCAGCCGAGTACAAAATAGTATATAACGAATTTAACGGGCTTTCGTCCGAAAATAAAATTTTCAATGTCTTTATATCAGATGTATTATCAAGCGATAAGTTATTTTCGCTATTTGTCAAAAAAGTACCGTATATCGACTATGTAGTAGCCGCCCCTTTGACTTTTGAGGCGCTGTATAAGAAAAATATACTATCAGCTCAAAACGTAGATGCATTTATAGTAATGCAAGAAGATGATGCCTTTATAGCCGTATATCAAAACGGCGAATATGCGCAATCAAGGCCGTTTAGGTACTCATCAAGAACTATCAGCGAAAAATTTTCCACCCTAAGCGGCGATAAGTTAAACGATAGCTCTTTTTTTAATATCATAAAAGACGGTACAAATACGCCAAATGAAAGAAACAAGTCATTTATAGTAGAAATTTTTGATGAGATAATTTATTATACTAGCGATGTAATTGATAGCTTAAATAGATTTGGCGGAGCCAATGTATCAAATTTATATATAGTCTCAGATATCCCGATGGGAGATTTTTGCGAATGCATTAAAGAAAAAATTGGCTTAATCGCAAGCAACCTTAATGTTTCAGTAGCCATAAACTCAAAAGAAGTTCAAGCCAGTACCCTAAATGAAATCTTAGTAGTTAATGCGCAGTACTATCAAGAGACACGCGACAATAGCTTCAACTTTTCAAATTTTTTAAGGCCGCTTCCGTTATTTCAGCGCAGTAGCGGTAAGCTAATAATGTATTCTCTGCTGGGTATTTTAGGCGGTATAGCTTGGCCGATATATCTTTACGTTTTTGCTACGATAACAGATATAGATACGGCTGACAAGAGAAGCGAGCTTGAAGTAAACCAGAGAGACTTACAGAGAATAGAAGCAGAGCTAGCAAGGCTACAACAAGAAAAAAACAATATAACCGCAAATATCGGGCTAGAAGAAGAAAAGATGAATTTTAGAAAAAATACGATCTCTGAAATTTATAATAAAAAAGTAGAATATCCTATGAAGAGTATAGTTTTGTTTGAACTTAGTAATCTAATAAACAATAAAGATATACAAACAGCTAAGATAGTGAATTCAAATAGAGATATGAGGATTATGCTAGTTAGCAAGGATGAGAAAAAACTGACTGAACTTATACAAAATATTAGTAATTCAGATAAATACTCTATAACGACAAAAGAGATATCTCTTGACAAAAAATACGGCGTTCCTTCATATGAAACAAATGTTACCATAAAGATAAAATGATGAAAAAAGATAATATTTTTACAAAGATCGATAACTATTTCGACAATAAAAAACCGAGCGAAGTTTCCGTAATGCTTCTTGCAAGTCTAATACTGAGCGGAGTTGTTATATATTATGCAATTACACCATATGCACAAGAGTACCACGACAACGCAATGTCTGAAAATAGCTCCGTGACAACCAAGCTAAATGAAGTTAATGGTAGGCTTGATGGGCTAAGTTTAAATAACGATAGGAATAGTGATAGAAATTTCAAAATAAATCAGGAAAAAAATGGTATTAAGCAATTGCAAATAAAACTTGCAGATACACAAAAAATGAATCAATACTTTGACGATAAGCTAAAAGAGTTATCTTACTTGATATTTAGCGAACAAAGCTGGGCCGACTTTTTAGACAACCTAGCTTTGCTAGCTAATAAAAATAATGTAAAAATAACAAAAATATCAAATACCTTTAAGGAACCTAGCGCCGAAAAAATAGAGCAAATGCTAGATATAAACATATCGGTAGACGGGGGCTTTAAAGATATAGTAGGATATATTAATGCCATTGAAGAATCAAAACTAGTTGTTGATGTGAGCGATATTGACATCAATTCTACAAACGGAAAACTTAAGGGTAATCTAGGAGTATATGTATGGGGAATGAAATATCAATGAAAACATACGGTATTGCTTTACTATTGTTAGCAAATTTGGCATCTTTTGCCAGCGATACCCAAAGCGAAATTGAGGGATATGAAGATAAGTTTGCAGCCATAAACAAAGAGAGAAAGGGGCTTGATACTTCTGATTTAAATAAGCTATCAGATCCTTTTCTTAAAACAAAAGCTGTCACGTATAATTCTGAAGGGAATTCTACGGCTAGCCTATTTGAATTACAAGCTTTATTCAATAATAAAGCAAAGATTAATGGAAAATGGTATTATATAAAAGATAAAATAGGTGAATATGAACTATCGGTGATCAAAGGATCAAGTGTTATCCTGGCAAATAAAGAACAAAAAATAGATTTAAATTTAAAAAAAGGAGAAAATAAAAATGTTATCATTAAAATTAAATAAAATCATACCTATTTCTATATTTACTGCATTATCGCTATCTTCTCTTAATGCTGGCAGTTGTGACAATAGGGTATTTAATCTTAAAATAAATGAGCAAGTTACAGTACAAGAAATATTAACTCAGCTATCAGATATGTGTCATTTTAGCATAGTATCAAAAGATCAATTTGCAAAAGATGCGATAGGCGAGCAAATATTTGGCGTAAATATAAAAGATAAAACGCTAAATGAAATTTTTGCCTTGCTGTTGTCCGAAAAAGACATGAGCTATACGTTTTCTCAAGATGTGTTAAAAATTTCTTCTCTCCAAACAAAGACTTTTAAATTAGACTATATAACTTCAGTCAGGGAAGGTACTTCTATAACCAAAGCTTCAGTTGATTCTGGTCCAGTAGAAGCTTCTGGAAGTCAAGATGGCGATGAAGAAAAACTGAAAGATAATTCTATTAAAACAACTGAAAAATTTGATTTTTGGGATAAGCTTGATACTGAGATAAAAGCTATCTTAAACAATACCACAGAAAACATAGTCGCCCCAGATCCTGTAATTAATGCAAATGCCGGACTAGTAACAGTTACAGGTACTGCGGCACAGCTGAGGAGAGTTTCTGAATACATTAAAGATATACAAGAAAGGCTAAAAAAACAGGTAGTGATTGATGTATCAATAATATCTGTCGAACTTGCAAATAGCTACACAAAGGGCGTAGATTGGAGTAAATTTAATCTTGGCTTTAAAACCGGTTTATATGGTGGGCCTAGAGTAACAAACTTTAAGGAGAATGGTTCTCCTGTATATAGCTATGTTCCAGCTACTGAACTATTTTGGTCAAGTAGAGGCAATGGGTTGGGTAGCGGTTTTTCACAAAATATGAACTTGGTTGCGGGCTTTAATTTTAATCTTGACGGTGTTTTAAACTTTCTTGAGACAAATGGAAGAACAAAAGTTGTATCAAGCCCAAAAATAACCACACTCAATAACCAGCAGGCATTGATTTCTGTAGGAGACAACATTAATTATAGAGTTCAAGAGCAAAGTACCAATAATAATTCATTAAGTGGTAGAACTGAAGTTACTTATAAACAATATTCAATTTTTATAGGCATCCTATTAAATCTGCTACCGGAAATCTCTGATGATAATAAGATTATGCTTAGAATAAACCCGTCATTAAGTAGCTTTAAGTATACAGAGGACGATACAAGACAAAGCACTACCATACGAGAAATAGCTCCAGATACTGTGCAGAAAAAACTTTCAACAGTAGTACAGGTTAATAGCGGCGATACCATTGTTTTAGGAGGTCTTATAGCCCAAGCCAAAGGTAAAGAAAATAGCAAAGTTCCTTTTTTAGGAGATATTCCAGTTCTCGGAAATGCCTTTAAGAGCACAAAAGATAACTTAAAAACTACTGAGCTTGTTTTTATAATAACCCCAAGAATAGTTGATATATCAAATCCGACACCGATAAATCAATCACTAAAAGATTTGGGATTTTCAAGGTCGATATATGAGCGGTAACAAATATACTACTATAAAAAATATTTTTGCCGATATAGGGCAAGAATCAGACTATATCAATTTGGATAAGTCTATAGTAGCATATAAGAAAATTTTGGATTTATTGCAAAAACCGGTAAAGCTTATCGTATTTTACGGTAAGCCCGGGTGCGGCAAAACCTTTTTGTTAAAAAAGATAGTTTCAGACCTAAAGGAACAAGGCGATATGGTTTTTTTTCCTTATCCTTTTTTTAATGAAGCGGAATTTGTAACATCGCTATATGAAGGGATTTTTAAAAAGGAACCTCAAGAAAAGATAGAGAGTTACGAGCAGTTTATTAAAATATACAAAGCAAAAACGGATGATGTACAAGATAGAAAACCGGTAGTAGTCATACTAGATGAGTCTCAGTTGTATCCAGAAATTTTACTGGAGAAGATTCGAATAATGTCAGATAGCGGATTATTTAAATTTTTATTTGCTACGCATGAGTATATAGATAGAGATATACTTTCAAGAGATTATTTTAAGACTAGAGTATGGGAAAATATCGAAATGGGATCTGTTGATGTCGGCGAGATGAAGGTTTATTTGGAGAATAAATTTCAGAACAATCAGTTTTATTATATTTTTTCAAAATTTACGGAAAGTCAGTTTGAAATTTTAAATAGTTTAAGCAAGGGTAATTTAAGGATGTTAAATAAGCTTATGTTTAATATTTTTGAACTTTACGAGTATTTTGACGCAAATCAACCTACTATAATAGGAGGCAATACGATGGTAACTAAAATAATAGAAATGGCAGCCATTAAATCGGAGCTTATAGATGCTTGAGACATACGAAGTATTGGAGCTAGAAAGGCGATGGAGAGCCTATGACAAGAAAAGAAAAGAGTTTAAGTTTAAAGACAAAAAAACTTATATTTACGC
>CAUQJU010000062.1:0-6645 GCA_963518005.1 uncultured Campylobacter sp. | reverse complement strand
GCCCATGCCTTCAAGGTGCAGGTAGCCTAGGTTATTGCATCCCATCATATCGCCGTAGTTGCAGGCTTTGGTGTATAGCGAGATCGCCTTTTTGATATCGGTTTTGACGCCCGCGCCGTTTGCGTAAAGGAGTCCTAGCGCAGTGCAGCCTTCGTCGTCTTGGCAGGCTTTTTCGTAGTATGCGGCGGCTTTAGCAAAGTCCTGAGTCGCTCCGCTGCCGCTTTCATAGATGTAGCCTAGGTTGTTGCAAGCAAGCGCAAATTTGGCGTTACAAGCTTTTTGGTATAAATTTATCGATTTTTCGTAGTTTTTCTCCACGCCGCCCGTGCCTTCGAAATACACCTCGGCAAGATTATAGCAGCCCGAAGCCTTGTTCTCCTCGTGGCAGGCTTTTTCGTAGATTTCTATCAGCTTTTTATGGTCGCCGCTTTGCTGGGCTTGCATGCCCTCTTGGATAAAGCCCGCGTTTGCGCTAGCGCATAAAACCGCCGCCGTTAGTAGTTTTTTATACATTTTTTCTCCTTTTAAATCGTTTTTACGTCGCGCCCTCTAAAGGCTAGCGCGGTTATCAAAAGCATGCAGCCAAGCGCGATATATACGCTAATATGCACCGGCGGCAAATCTCCGCTGGCGTAAGAGTGCATGCCCGTTAGGTAAAAATTTACGCCAAAATAAGTCATCGCTATCGAAGCATAAGAGAACACCGATGCGATCAAAAATACGTAGAGCGAATTTAGCTTCGGTATAAAGCGCAGATGTAGCGCAATCGCGTAAACCAGGATCGAGACGTACGACCACGTCTCCTTGCTATCCCAGCCCCAGTAGCGCCCCCAGCTCTCGTTTGCCCAGATTCCGCCGAAGAAATTTCCAAGCGTTAGCAAGCAAAGACCGATGATTAGACTCGCTTCATTTATCGCCGCGATATGTCTGATCTGCTCGTTTAGGCGCGTTTCGTTGGCTTTGTTTTTAAACGCCATGAGTCCTAGCGCGATCAGCCCAAGTACGCAGCCAAGGCCCAAAAATCCGTAGCTAGCCGTGATGACAGAGACGTGGATACTGAGCCAATACGACTTTAGCACCGGGACTAAATTCGTTATCTGCGGATTTACGAAGCTCATGTGAGCCACCAGCATCACGATGCCCGCTAGCAGCGCAGCCGCCGCAAGCGCAAGCAGCGAACGCCTAAAAAATATCATCCCCGCTAGCGCTCCCGACCAGCCGATGTAGATCATCGATTCATAGCTATCGCTCCAAGGCGCATGCCCCGAGACGTACCAGCGTAGCGCCAAGGCCGCCGTATGCACCGCAAATCCTAGCACGAATGCCGCTAAAATCGCTCGCTCAAGCGACAAAATCCTTCTAGATAAAAATACCGAAGCAAACCCTAGCAAAAGCGCGGCAAAGCCCAAAATCCAGTAGAAATAAACGAGCTTTTTAAACACCGAAGCGCGATTACAAAAGACCTCGGCATCGACCCTGCTAACGCTAGGTAAAATTTCGCCCGAAGCGGCTCGCTGGTAGTTTTTTAGCTCCGATAGCGCCGCATCGGCCTTGCTCCAGTCGTTATCCGCGATGCCTTCTTGCATGCCGATCAGATAGTCGTTTAGCGCGCTTTTTACGTCGATACTTACCCTTTCGTCGTTAAAGGCGTCGTTTGGCGAAAGCCACGCGCGTTGCGGGTCGTTCGCCGCCGGGATAAATTTAAAAAACGCGCCCTTAAACGTGAGATAGGCGATGTTTAGCCGCTCGTCGAATTTAATGAGGTCGTTATCAAGCGTACTTCGTTTTGATAGAGGTTTTTCGTTCGCGGCTTCGACCTGCGCGGCTAGTTTATATTCGCCGTTTGCGTCGAACGCATCCCTAAAGCTCGCGTAATCTCCGCTCAAATTTAGCATTTTTTTGATTTCGCCGTTTTTTATCTTTACGATTTTGATCTCTTGCCACAGCGCGGGATTTAGATTCATCCCAAGCACGATCTGCTCGGCGCTTAGTCCGTAAAGCGAGTCCGTACCCGAAATTTTATTTACGATTTCGCCGGCTTCCGTGCTTAGCGGCTTTATCCTGCCCGCGTAGTCTTGTACGAGAAGCTTTGCAAATTCGCCGTTAGCGTGAGCGGCGGTGTTTGCGGCAAAAATTTTTAAAATCTCGCTCTGGTTTTGCTCGGCCGCGTTTGCGTTAAAATTTAAAAAACCAAGCGCGACAAAGGCCGCAACGAGAGAAAATCGGCTATTTTTAATAAAATTTATGAGCTTTAAAAATCGGCTGTTTTTAGTAAAAAAGTTGCCGATGACGCCGACGCAAAGCAAGAAATATCCGACGTAGGTAGGGATTTTGCCCGGATCGCGGTTGACCTCTAGTACCGTGCCTTGCTCGTCCGCGTCGTAGGAGGACTGAAATAGCTTAAAGCCTTGCAAATTTAGCGGGTGATTCATGTAAATTTTATACTTTGCCAAAATCTCGCCCGCGTCAGAAAGTGCCTCTACGTCGCTAGAGTATGAGGACGGGCTTTGCGAGCCTGGGTAGCGCTCAAGCTCAAATTTAATAAGCTTTATCGAAAACGGCAGGCTAACTAGCTTTGAGCCCCAGGTTAGCATTATCTCCTCGCCGTCAAAATTTAGCATGCTAGGCTCGCCCAGCCAGCCTACGCCGCCGTGGATTTTAGCCGTTTGCTCGCGCTGCCCTTCAAAGCCTGCTTTTACTACGAGAGTGCCTCGCTCGCCTTTTGGCGCGGGTTTATACGAGTCAAATTTGACGGTGAAGTTTTTGGAATTTATACTTTGCGTGAAGCTAAAATTATTATCGCCGATTTGGGATAAATTTAGCGGATATTCAAAAAATGCGTCTTTTGTGCGTATTTGCAAAAACGGCTTGACGCTCACCATCTCGTTTTCGCTCTCGCCCGCTCTTACGTGCAGCACGCCCTCGGCGCCCAGATAACGCGTCAAAGCCGCGCCGATAAAGATAACGATAAATGCAGCGTGAAGGACGAAGGAACCGAAGCGGCGCCACATTTTGGTTTTTACGATGATAGCGAGCAAACAAAGCGCAAGCACGCTCATGACGCACTCGTACCAGCGCGCCTCATAGACTAAAATTTTAGCCGTTTGCGTATCGTAAATGCTCTCTAAAAAGGTCGCGACGCCGGCACCTGCGGCTAGGATAAAGAGGAGGCAGAGCGCAAATTTGTAAGAGGTAAAAAATCTAAGTAAATTTACACTCAAATTACTCTCCCGGTTTTCACATTATTATATCGTAAGTTTGCCCTGCGTATAGTATAAACATCCTAAGAAGTAATACTCCGACCACGCTGGCAAGCGCGCTGACGTAGAATGCAAACGCGGTGTGAGCGATCTTTTTGCCCAGTGCGAAATTTAAAACTAGCGGTACGCAAAAGCCTACGCCTACGACGCCTAGCCAAAACAGCTGAGCGTAAACGCCTTCGCTAAAGGCGACGCTGGCGGCTTTTTGCACGTCGCTGCCCGTTACTAGCGAGACGAAAATCATGCCGATTAGTAAAATTTCCATCGCTAAAACCGGCCACTCGACGGCGTGTAAAGTTTTTAGATCGCCGCCGTGCGGATCGGCTTTAAAGAAAAGCGCGGCTATGAGGCTTGAGCCTGCGATACCCGCCGATAAGCCCGACGCCACGAAAAGCGCAGGTAAAACGGCGGTATTAAGGATAGGAAATCTAACTAAAACCGAGATCAAAAAGCCCGTATAAGCGCAGATTGCGACCGCAAAAACTAGCGTAAGCGCAAGAAGCAGCGGGCGAAGCGCGTTTAAAATTTTCATCGCAAGCTCGAAAAGCCCTTTTAAAAAGCTAAGACTGCGCGTCAAAAACTCTCTAAGGCACTCTTCAAACGCGTAAAGGCAGGCAACGAAGCTAAGCGGGATATAGACGCAAAGCGCCGCAACGCCCACGGACATAACCGAGGTAAAGTTATAGTTGATCAAAATTTTCCAGAAAAGTAGCGGCCTCTCAAGGTCGGCTACCAGACAAACCATACCGAGTAAAATCGCTACGAAAGATAGCAATGACGCAGCTTTAAATAGCGGCGTGCTTTCGGTTTGCTTTTTATAAAGCTTAACGAGGATCGCGACTACCAAAGCGCCGCCGCTCATACCCGCTAGCAAAAGATAAACCGCGATCGGCCAGCCCCACTCCACGCCGTGCGAGAAGGTCGCAGTGAAATTTATAGCTCCGTTCATATCACACCCCCAGTTTTACCGCAGGAATATAGCGCAGGCTCGGCTTCGTGCCGCACTCAGGATGCATTCGTAGGCTGTCTTTTACGCGAAGTAGCTTGCTGATGTGCGAGTTTTCGTCGTTTAGATCGCCGAACACGATCGCCTCGTATCTGCACGCCTCGATGCAGGCAGGCTCGTGGTTGTCTTTTAAATTCGTATCCAAGCAGAAGTTACAGCTCTCTGCGGCTCTTGTTTCGTGGTTTATGAAGCGCACGTCGTAAGGACAGGCGACGATGCAGTATTTACAGGCGATACAGTCGTCGGTATTCATCGTAGTGATGCCCGTTTTTTCGTCCTTGTGACAGGCTTTCGTCGGGCAAACGGTCACGCACGGCGCGTCCTCGCACTGCTGACAAGAAACCCTGACGTAGCGCTTTTCTTTCAAATTTAACGGATCGGTTTTATCCTGGATAAAAAGCCTCATTTGGCCTTTTGGGACCAAATTTATCTTTTTACAGGCGACCTCGCAGTCGGTACAGCCCACGCATTTGTTCTGATCGAAGATCATGCCGTAGTGCGGCTTTTTGCCGTTTTCCGTAGGAGCGTCTAAATTTATACTCTTGCCCAGTACGCTAGTCGCTCCCGCAACCGCCGCGCCTGAAGCAAGATATTTAAAAAACGTCCTTCTCGCGTTTTGCTCTTTCATTTTATTTCTCCATTCGTATGGATTTACCTCATCTGCTTACGCTATTTCCGTGTCCGCCGTGAAACAGTCTAGGCTCTTTTTCGTGTAGCTCTTTTGCCGCGCCGGCTAGCTCGCTAGGCTTTAGAGCCTTTACTAACTCGACTTCAAAAATCAGCGTCGAGCCGCCCGGTATCTCGTCTGCGCCCTCGTCTCCGTAAGCCAGGCGAGACGGTATGACGAATTTATATTTTGAGTTACCGTTCATCATCATGAGGCCTTCTTGTAGGCCGTCTATTAAATTTACCATAGAAAGTAGCGCAGGCTCGTTTCTAGAGTAAGTATCGTCAAAAACTTTGCCGTTTATGAGGTAGGCTTTGTAGTTTAGCGCCACGACGCTCTCGGGTCTTGGCTTATCGCCGTCTCCTAGCGCCAAAACTTCGTACTGAAGCCCTGATTTAGTCGTTTTGACTTTTTTGTTTTTGGCGTTTTTCGCCATAAATTCTTCGCCCTCTTTTAAATTTTTTTCAAGCGCTTTTTTTAGCGCGTTTTGGGTTAGCTTATTTAGTTTTTCATCCCTTTGATTAAGCAGGGAGATTATTTCTTCGTCCGTTAGTTTTTGTTCTTTTTTAAAGGCATCGGCAAAGCCGTCTAAAAGAGCCTTGCTGTCAAATTTAACGCCTAGGCTTTCTTGTTTTTTTAGTTGTGCGGAGATATATGTTCCGGTTGAAATTCCGATACTGTAAGACTCTTTTTGCTCTTGCGTCATCGCCTCTTTATCCGCCGCGCTAGCGCACAAAACGCAGCCGGCCGTTAGGCAAAGAGCTAAAAGTGAGTTTTTGCTAAGTTTAAAACGCATAAATTTACCTTATTAAATTTAGACGCCGCAAAATCGCGGCATCCGTAATCGCATCATAAATTGTTGTTTATGATTCTTTGGGCTTCTTTGATATACTCTTTAGAAGCGTCGAGTCTTTGTTTTGTGTATTTAAAGCCGTGCATACCCCATGAGCCGTCTTTTTGTAGCAAGTCGACTGTGTCTTGCGCTTTTTCGATTAGCTCATAAACTCTCGTCTTATCGCTAGGGCTTAGTTTCTTAGTTTCTAAGATAGCATAAAGTCCCTCGATACCGATTTTGACTTGAGAGAAGTCGTTTTTAACAGGAGTTTGCCATCCCATTACTTCGTCGTAAACCTGTTTTTGGTTCTTGATGGGAAGCGTTGGTTTTAGCTCAGATAAAACAGGGCTGTGGCAGCCTTTGGTATCTTGCATATCTTTATCGGCCCAAGACGTTCTAGCGCATGCCCACATTAGGTCAACGAAGTTATGTCCGTTTTTATCTCTCTCAAAGTGCCAATCTTTAGCGTCTCTCGGTCCTTTAGCCGCATCGCCCGCAACTAGAGATTTTCTAGCAGGATCTACGTCGATCTTCCAGATGTGAGATCTTCTTTGAGTATCAAATCCAGCATTGTCTTGGAACTGGATAGCGTAGAAGTTCTCGCAGCTCATCATGAACGGCATGTGGCAAGATGCGCAAGTGTTATCTTTGTGCGTATCGGCCCTAGAAGCGATATATGCTTGCTCTTTGTGGCAATCTTTACAATCTTTTCTGATCTTCGGTTTAGTGTAAAGCGCGCTTAGGTAGCCTTGCTCTGAGTTATAGTTTACGCCCTTGATAGTCTTATCGCCTACGACCGGACCCGTGTTATCGTGCGGATCGTGGCAAGTGGTGCAGCGCATACCTTTATCGTAGTGAGCGGTAAAGTATGATTGTG
>CAUQJU010000061.1:0-6724 GCA_963518005.1 uncultured Campylobacter sp. | reverse complement strand
TAAATTTACATTTAACTTAGGAGGTTTCATGGATTTTCTCATGAATTTAAGTGAAGGCGTGCAGTTTGCTATCCAGCTTCTCATTGTCCTTATCTGTTTGTTCTACGGAGCTAAAAAAGGCGGTATCGCACTTGGTATGCTAGGCGGTATTGGTCTTATAGTTTTAGTTTTTGGATTTAACATTGAGCCTGGTAAGCCTGCTATCGACGTTATGCTAACTATCCTCGCCGTCGTTGTGGCAAGTGCTACACTTCAAGCCAGCGGCGGTCTTGATGTTATGCTTCAAATAGCAGAAACCATACTTAGAAAAAACCCAAAATACGTAAGCATCCTAGCGCCGTTTGTAACTTGTACGCTTACTATATTATGCGGTACTGGACACGTTGTTTACACAGTGCTTCCTATCGTTTATGACATCGCTATTAAAAATGGCATCCGCCCTGAGCGCCCAATGGCTGCAAGCTCTATCGCTTCACAAATGGGTATCATCGCAAGCCCGGTTTCGGTCGCCGTCGTAACATTAACAAGCTTTCTTGTTAATGCAAAAACTCATTTAGCTGGTTTTGACGGCTATTTAGACCTTTTGAAGATCACTATTCCTTCAACATTTTGCGGTGTTTTGGCAATAGGTATTTTTAGCTGGTTTAGAGGGAAAGACCTTGATAAAGATGAGGCTTTCCAAGCTAGACTTCAAGACCCAGAGTTTAAAAAATATGTTTACGGCGATAGCACAACACTTCTTGGCAAAAAACTTCCGGGATATCAGTGGGCTGCGATGTGGATATTTTTAGGTGCGATCTTAGTTGTTGCACTTCTTGGATATTTTAAAGATCTTCGTCCAAGCTGGACCACATATAAAGACGCAACAGTCGTTCAAGTAATGGCCAACCTTCCAACTGAGCAAAAAGTCTTAAAAACTTTAAAAATAAAAGACGCTAGTATCCAAACGGAGGCGGCTGAGTTAAAAGTAGCAAACGATAAACTAAATGCCAATCAAAAGGCTCAATCAGTCAAAATCATCGGCAAAGACGCAAATCAAACTCTTACTCGCACAGCTGACGGTGCGGTAACATATATAAATGAAAAAGGCGCTAAAGAAGAATTTCAAGGCGCTTACATAAATATCAGCAACAAACAAGCATCTTCAAAGAGCCTAAGCATGGTTCATGTTATCCAAATTTTCATGCTTTTGACTGGCGCTATTATATTGATATTTACTCCAACAGATGCTGGCAAGATCGGTAAAAATGAGATATTTAGATCAGGCATGATCGCGCTTGTTGCGGTATTTGGTATCTCATGGATGGCTGAGACTATGTTCGCAGTGCACACTCCAATGATGAAAGCAGCACTTGGAGATATCGTTAGAGAGCATCCTTGGACCTATGCGGTCATGCTTTTACTAATATCAAAATTTGTAAACTCTCAGGCTGCGGCTCTAGTTGCCTTTGTACCGCTTGCGCTAAATATCGATGTTAGCCCTGCTGTCATTCTAGCCTTTGCGCCGGCTTGCTACGGATACTACATCCTACCAACATACCCAAGCGATCTTGCAGCTATACAGTTTGATAGAAGCGGTACTACACACATAGGTAAATTCGTTATCAATCATAGCTTTATATTGCCCGGACTAATCGGCGTATTCGTCTCGTGCGTGTTTGGTTATGTATTTGCGGGCCTTTTTGGGTATCTTTAATATATAAGCAACCTGAGATAAATTGATTTCGCCCACTGGTTTTGGGCGAAATTTTTTATATTTATGCAGAATTTACTTCTTCTCTATGTGTCCAAAGTAGCATTGGAAAAAATTTAATCCTAAAATTTAACTTCAAAAAATTTGCCGTTAAAAGCTAAATTTCACTTCAGCCTATCGCCGAATTTTTGTTTGTCGCTCATATAAACGAAGCTTAGCACCTCGGCGACGGCACGAAAGAGCTCTGCAGGTATCATATCGTTTACCTCGCACATCTTGTACAGCTCGCGCGCTAGCGGCGGATTTTCGACGATTTTGACGTTATTTTCTACTCCGATTTGCTTGATACGAAGCGCTAGAAAATCCACGCCTTTAGCGAGGATCACGGGCGCTTTTTCCTTTGTTTTGTCGTAGCGAAGCGCGACGGCGTAGTGGGTCGGGTTGGTGATGATGACGTCTGCTTGCGGGATATTTTGCATCATTCTGTTGCGCGCGGCTCGCATTTGCAGCTGGCGGATGCGACCTTTTACCTGCGGGTCGCCCTCCATCTGCTTGTACTCGTCTTTGATCTCCTGTTTGCTCATGCGCAGGTCGCGAAAATACTGAAAACGCACAATCAGCACGTCAAGAAGCCCGATGATAAACATCACGATGAGCATCACGGCGGCTAAAATCAGCATCTTTTCTTTTAGCCACGCCAGCTGCGTCGCCATCGAAAAAAACAGCGTATGCGGCAGCTCTTTTATAAAGCTAAAAAACATCAAAAACCCGACCGTAAAAACCGCCGTGACCTTGAGCACCATCTTGATGCCGTCTATCAGTTTTTTGAGCGAAAAGAGGTTTTTGAGCCCTTTTAGCGGGTTGATTTTGTTTAAATTCGGCTCCAAAGGCTTAGTCGTAAATATAAATCCAAACTGCATGAGATTAGCGACGACGCCCGCGATCGCGATGCAAACGGCGATAGGTAGGATGATGAGCAGCGTGCGAAATATCGTCGTGATCGCGACGCTAAAGAGCAGCTTGCGCGTAAATTCCTGGCCGATGAGGCTTTGATAGTAGTTGTATAGCGTGAAAAACTGATCGCCGATGAAGCCAAGAAGCGCCACTACGACGAAGATCGCGACCGCGAGCGTGACGAAGCCGGCTAGGTCTTGGCTTTTGGGGACGTTGCCGTCCTTACGCGCGTCTTCGATCTTTTTGGAGGTGGGTTCTTCGGTTTTTTCTTGGTCTTCGCCTGCCATTTTCGTCCTAAATTTATCTTGCCAAGCGCTCTTGGCTCAAATTTGCTTAAATTTGGGCGATTATACCCAAAAGGAGGTTAAATTTTACGCTACGACGGAAAGTTTAAGGAGGATTTTTGTTTTTGCACATAACTTAAAAACTTGGCGGACGCAATTTTAAAAGCTAGGACATTAAACCAAAATTTATAAATTTTTGGGTATTATCCGTCTCTTACAACCAACAAAGCTCCCCAAGTCTTTTGAAATCCAAAAGCGCTTTTTGGTCTTACCAAATTTAGAAAGGTAGAGTATGTCAAAATACGCTATATTTAAGCACGGCGGCAAGCAGTATCGCGTTAGCGAAGGTGAGTATCTTAAGCTTGACCACTTCAGTGCTGAAGCAAAATCATCAGTCGAGATTACGGGCGTTTTGTGCGTAAACGACGGTGAAGTAAAGGTAGGCGCGCCGTTCGTAAAGGGTGCGAAAGTCGTTCTTGAAGTCGTAAACGAGGGCAAGGATAAAAAAGTCGTTATTTACAAAAAACGCAGACGCAAAGACTCAAAACTAAAACGCGGTTTTAGAAGACAGTTTACGCGCGTAAAAGTCGTAAGTATCGCAGCTTAAGGAGATAAGAAATGGCACACAAAAAAGGTCAAGGCTCAACCCAGAATAACCGAGATTCCATCGGGCGACGCTTAGGCGTTAAAAAATTCGGCGGCGAATTTGTTCGCGCGGGCAACATCATCATCCGCCAGCGCGGTACCGCTACTCACGCGGGCAGCAACGTCGGTCTAGGCAAAGATCACACGATTTTCGCGCTAATCGACGGTTTCGTTAAATTCGAAAGACTAGATAAAAATAGAAAAAAAGTTTCTGTTTATCCTACTGCGTAATTACTGCGCAACTTTCGGGGCGAAAGCCCCTTTTTAAAATAGCTCAATTTTCATGAAATCTAAAAGTTTTTCTCGCTCAAAACAGCTTCGCTATCCCAACTCTGTTAGAAAAGATTTAAAATTTATCAAAAAATCTCGTATTAGAAACGACCGCCGCACTATTCGCCAAATTTTGAAATTCGATCCAAAACTTGAAAATTTACCGCAAACGATCCGCATAAATAACGGTGCATGGCAAATCGTTTAAGCTTTGCGGCAAATCAAATTTTAATCAATAAACCGATATAATCCGAAAATTTCGCAAAATAACGAACCAAAAAATAATGAAATAAAATTTAAAAAATAAGGCAAAAAATGTTTATAGATAGCGTAAATTTAACCCTAAGCTCGGGTCACGGCGGGGCCGGCTCCGTGAGCTTTCGCCGCGAAAAACACGTGATTTTAGGCGGACCGGATGGCGGCGACGGCGGCGACGGCGGCGACGTATATTTCGTCGCCGATAACAACACGCACACGCTGGCGGCATATAAAGGCAAAAAGGCCATGCGCGCGCAAAACGGCGAAGCGGGCACGGGGCGGAGAATACACGGTAAAAGAGGCGAACACCTCGATCTCATCGTGCCTCCCGGCACTGCGGTACTAGATGCCCAGACGGGCGAGCTACTCTGTGACTTAACTAGCGAAGGGCAGCGCGAGCTATTTTTAAAAGGCGGCAAAGGCGGGCTTGGCAACGTGCATTTTAAAAGCTCGATCAACCAAGCCCCTGAATACGCGCAAAAAGGCCTAGAGGGTGAAACTCGCGAAGTGCGATTGGAGCTAAAACTCATCGCCGACGCGGGTCTCGTAGGCTTTCCAAACGTGGGCAAAAGCACGCTAATCTCGACCGTCTCAAACGCCAAACCTCAGATCGCAAACTACGAGTTTACCACGCTCACGCCAAAGCTCGGCCTAGTCGAGGTCGACGAATACAGCGGCTTTGTCATGGCCGATATCCCGGGCATTATCGAGGGCGCAAGCGAGGGGCGCGGGCTTGGCGTGCAGTTTTTAAAGCACGTCGAGCGCACGAAAATTTTGCTTTTTATGCTCGATCTTGCGAACTATCGCAGCCTTGAGGAGCAGTTTGACGCGCTGCGGGCCGAGACGGCGAAATTTTCCGGAGAGCTTGCAAAAAGAGATTACGCGATCGCTCTAACTCGCGCGGACGCGGCCGAAAATTTGCAGGAAAAATTTGACACGTTTTTGTCGCATTTGGGGCTTACGGGTACGGCTGGCGAGATGAAATTTAAACAAGATATTTATGAGTTTGACGCCGCTAAGCCTTTTTTTGTGATGCCGATATCTTCGGCGACAGGACAAAATATAAACGAGCTAAAATTTAACCTGCTTGAGCTGCTTAAAAAGGAGCTGTAGATTGCGCCAAAGCCACGTCGAAGAGGGTTTTTGCGAACGCAGGCCTTAAGCGCGCCCGTATATGCGGGTAAATTTTATGCTTATCGCTCGCAAACGCCGCAAAAAGATAAAATTTAAGAATGCGAAATGAATAAAATTTTTATTCTAGTATTTTTATGCTTCGGCGCATACGCTTGCGATCCCGCCGATCCGGTGCCGAAATTTATGGACTTTAACGACAAGGATCGTGGCGGCGCACTGAGCTTGCAGGAGTGGATGGCGAGCGAGGTGCCGCCTGGGCTGAGAGTAGAGTTAAATCTGCGCTCAGGCTCGGAATTTAAGAGGCTCGATGCTAATCATGACGGCAAGATTAGCCTTGATGAGTTGGGGGCGAAACCGTCTGCAAAGATTTATTGGTCCGAAGATCCGTGCGCTTTTTGGTCTTTGCCAGACGGATCCGATGATAAAAATCAATCCGCCGTCAAATAGCGCGCGAGCGAGTGCGGACCAGGTTTACTTCGCGATCTGCGTAAAATTTATTTTGCGTGCGACAGGCGCCCGCGCGATCGCTCGCGCCGTGATTTGGCTAAATTTAAAGGAAAAGAATGAAGATAGTTTTTATGGGTACGCCCGAATACGCGGCTAAAATTTTACGCGCGCTTTCGGAGGCGAAATTTGAGATCGCGGCCGTATTTACGCAGCCTGATAAACCCGTCGGCAGGAAGCAAATTTTAACTCCGAGCGAGGTTAAAGTTTATGCGCAGCAACATCTGCCCGCCGTGCCGATATTTCAGCCTACGAGTTTAAAAGACGAGGCGGTCGCAGCGCAGATAAAAGAGCTAAAGCCTGATTTTATCGTGGTTGCCGCATACGGTAAAATTTTGCCGCAGGCCGTCCTTGATGTTGCTCCTTGCATAAACCTGCACGCTTCGATCTTGCCTAAATACCGCGGCGCGAGCCCCATCCAAAGCGCGATCTTGGCGGACGAAAAGCAGACGGGCGTGACGGCGATGCTGATGGATGTGGGGCTTGATACGGGAGATATGCTTGATTTTGCCTACACGCCTTGCGAGGATAAAACGGCAGCGCAGCTGTTTGACGAACTAGGTGATCTGGCGGGCGAGCTGATCGTGCGAGTGCTGCGAAATTTTGCAAATTTAACGCCGCTTAAGCAAGAGGGCGCGCAGGCTACGCACTGCAAAAAAATAGCAAAGTCAGACGGGCTTTTTAGCTTTGAGGAAAGCGCACGGCAAATTTATAATAAATTTCGTGCGCTGACGCCATGGCCGGGGATTTATCTAGCTAGCGGGTTAAAAATTTTGGATCTAAAATATCTCTGCGGGCGCGAAGACGAGCGTCGCAAACCCGGCGAAATCATATTTGACGGCAAATATTACATTTACGTTGCGTGCGGAGGAGGAGGCGCTTTATGTTTAGAGACCGTGCAAGAGCCGGGCAAAAAGCCGGTGGATACTAGTGCGTATTTAAACGGCAAGCGCCTTGGCATCGGCGATATAGTGTCGTAAAT
>CAUQJU010000060.1:0-6790 GCA_963518005.1 uncultured Campylobacter sp. | reverse complement strand
GCAGTCTGCCTCTAGTGCGTCCGTGTCTATGCCGCCTTTTGTAACTTCTGCTCGCTCGAAGCCAAACGTCCCCGCGGGCGCGAATTTGTAAGCAAAGAGCCGTGAGATTTTCGCCGCCTCGTCCGCCTTGTACTCGCCGTACGGTTTGTCGCTAAGCCCCGCCGCACTTAAAAACTCTAGCGTAAAACGGCGCGGTAGCGGCAGGACGGTGCTGAGCTGTTTTTTGCTTTTTTGCACGGTTTCGATGCTAAAATTCGGGCAAAAATTTATCTCTATCAGACCTTTTTGCCAAAAAAGCGAAGCGTTTAGCACGGCCGGGCCGCTTATGCCTTTATGCGTGAAAAGTACGTCGCCCGTGATTTCAATCCGCTTTTTTTGACTAGATTTCCAGGCTTTTGCATCGCCGTTTAAAATTTCGCCGCCGTTAAATTCTATCTCTTGCGAGGCGTTAAATTTAGCGTCCGACTCGTAAAATTCTCGGTTTTTATCCGAAGTCGCTTCGTTTGCCGTTAAATTTAGCTCAATTTCGTCGTTTTGTCTTGGCGTAGCAAACGTTACGGCTTTTTGCGAATTTAAATCATTCGCTTGCAAGGGCGCGGGCTTATCGCTTGGCTGCTTTAAATTTGCGCCGATAATTTCTCGGCGCACGCTAAATTTATCCGCGCCCACATCCGCGTCGCCGCTTTTGCTTTGCGAGCGGGATTTGCTCTCGTCGCTGCCTTTTTGCGGCGCTCGTTCCAGCAAAATCTGCGCCGAAAAGCAAACTCCGCTTAGATTCTTAAACCAAAATTCCTCTTTTTGCACGGTAAATCCCACGAGCGCGGGAGCAGGCGTGGCGACGCCGATACCAAAACTTTGCGCTATTTCGTAGCCGACGTCGCTTGCGCCAAGGCTTTTGTAGCTTAGTCCACCGCTAGCTACGACGAGGTTTTGGGCGTAAAATTTATCTCCGTTTTCGGCGACGACCTCGAAAATTCCGTCTAAATTTCGCTTAAATTTTTGTAAATTAGGCGCGTCAAATTCGGTCAAATTAGGTGCGTCGTTGCGGCAAGAACCCTCAAATTTGTCGCCGTTTAGCGCCGAAAAAGCGTCCGCAATTTCGCCGCTTTCGTCGGCTAAAATTTTCTTTGCGCCCTTTACGCAAACATTGCAAAATATTTGCGCTCCGCTTTGTCTAGCGCGCCTTAAAAGCACGCCCAAAACGTCCTTTGCGCCGCTTTCGCAGAAAAATTGGCTTTGTTTTTGCTCGTTAAATTTTAACTCGCCGAAAAATTTTAAAACGTCTTTGAAGTCTAGGTTTTTTAGGATATTTTTGACGAAATTTGCGTCGCCTAGGTAGTTTGACGCGTCTATGCGGCGGTTTGTGACGTTACACCTACCGCCGCCGCTAGCTAATATTTTCTTGCCCGCGCTATAGTTTTTTTCGAGTATGGCGACGCTTTTACCGCGTAAATTCGCCGCCAAAAATAGCCCTGCCGCGCCTGCTCCGATTATCAAAACGTCGTAAATTTTGCAAATTTTAGCCATCGCAAACCTTAAAATTTACGCGCGGCAAAGCTGGCTAAAATCAAAAGCTGTTTTTTAGCGCTAGAAATTTTTGCTCTTGCGCTTCGTCTAGTTTCATTTTTTCATTGCGATTTACGAAAAGCTTAAATATCACGTTGTGATCCGCGTCGTAAAAGTGCAGGCTGTGTCCGAGAAATCCCATAAATTTAGTACTAACAAAGCCGATACTGGCGATTGATTCTTCTTTTAGGTGGCCGCCTAAAAATCCGCTTTTGCCGCTAAAATTTAAAAACCCCTGCGCTCGCTTTGGCGCTTGGACGCTCGTTTTTATCTCGATGATAAACTCGGGCGTATTTTTGATAAAAAGCATCTCGCCCCAAGTGCTGACTTCTTCAAAAATTTTCATCAAATTTTCTGCGCCGACTTCTTTAAATTCGTCATCGCCGCGGTACTGTAAGATATCATATTCGCGTACGTTTAGTTGTTTAGCCGCGTCGTAAACGGACATCTTTTTATCCTCGAAAAGCTCGTCTATGCGTTTTTTTAGATCGCTCATTTTAGTCCTTTTTGGGATTAGATTTTGATAATTTTGATAATGGTATTTAAAAATAGCTAAAAACCCGCTAAATTTGCGCGATTTGCGCCCTTGTATTTAAAGCGCCGATCGAGCCGCAAATTTAGTCGCCGGGCGCGGACGATTTTTTAAATTTGCTCCGTCCGCAAACTCGTTAAACACCTAAAAACCGCTTTATTTCCACCTCGTTTGTTAGCTTGGAGTTAAATTTAACGACTAAATTTTGGGCGTTTTTGTAGCATTCTACGACGCCTTTTTGCTTTTCGACCTCGGCCATATCGGCATTTACGTCAGCAGGTAGGTAGACGTTTTTAAAGATATTGGGGTTATCTAGCCACTTTAGCGAGACTAGCCACGCTATGCAAAGCGCGGTAACTATGGCCGCTAGCGCGTCTAGGCCGTAAAAGTTAAGCACCGCTCCGCCTCCGATGCCGCCGATAAAATTTCCCATGTAGCCAAATGAGTTAAAGATGCCTAGAGCCGCGCCTTTTTGGCTAACCTTGCTAAATTTGGACGCCATTGATTGCAAGATCGGCTCGTGCAGGTTAAAGCCGATAAAAAATATAATCACGCCTGCGTAAAATAGCGGCTTGTGTCCGAGCGAGAGCGCGAAAAGCCCGTAGCTAGCGACGAAAAGCGATACGCCGATGATTAAAATTTGCTTTGTGATGCGCCTTGTTTCACCCACCGCGCCTCCTACGCCCATAGCGATAAAGCCAAATGCCGTAGCGACCGAGTAGATGCCGCTGAGGTCCTTTTTATCCATGCCAAAATACTTCACGACGGCGATAGGAATGATAATAAAAGCCGCCGACATCAGCATTTTTTGCATGAAATTGCTAACGTTCATCAGGAGCAAATTTCTATTTGAAAGCAGCTTTAGCGCGGGGGTTTTGGCCTGAGAATGCGCGATTTTAGGCTCTTTACCCACGGCCGTGTATAAAAGTACGATACAAACAACCGTAACCGCGATCGAGAGGTAAAAGAGGCTTGAAAGCCCGTATCTGTGGCTAAGGATCGGAGAAAGAATCATCGAAAGCGTAAAGCTAAGTCCGATAAACGCGCCCATCATCGCCATCGCGTGTCCGCGAACTTCTTCTTTAGTCATATCGCTCATAAATGCCGTAGCGACCGCTCCTATCGCGCCCGCGCCCTGGATAAATCTACCCAAAATCATCGTGTAGATATCGGTAGCGACCGCGCAGATAGCAGCTCCGGCGATAAAGACGAGTAGACCCGCTAGCATCGAGCTTTTACGCCCGAAGCGGTCTGAAATATAGCCGAAAACCACCTGAAAAGCGATCTGCGAAATCGCGTAAACGCCGATAAGAACGCCGACTAAAAACTCGGTCGCTCCCTCAAGCTCGAGCGCGTAGACGCTGATAACCGGCAAAATGATAAAGAGTCCGAAAAACCTGCTGCCGATGATGAAAGATAGGGGCAAAGCGCTTTTTACTATCATAAATTTTCCTTTTAAAGGAGTGATTTTACCCGAATTTTGATAATACGTAAATTAAAGTCGAATTTGATAAAATGCGCGGGTTAAAAATTAGCATAGCGAAGTATTTTTGATTATTTTTACGGTTGCGTAGACGAAATTTTGCGTAGGCTAGGCACGTAGCCTGTCTGGCGAAATTTTAGCAAGCTACGTAAAAAGAACCAAAAAGACAAGCTAGAAAAAGGAAAAATTTTGAAAATAGTTTTAGCAACATCCAACTCCGACAAAGTACGCGAAATAAAAGATTTTTTAAAAGATTACGAAATTTACGCACTGCGCGAAATTTGTGAGCCGTTTGACATCGTCGAGGACGGCGCGACTTTCGCCGCAAACGCGCTAATCAAAGCTCGCGCGGTGAATGCTAAACTACGCGAGCTAAATTTGGCGGACGAGTTTATCGCGCTAAGCGACGATAGCGGCATCAGCGTCGAGGCTCTTGGCGGTAGGCCCGGGATTTACTCCGCGAGATTTAGCGATATGAACGAGTACGGGCAGATAATGGGCAAAAGCGCGACCGATGCTAGCAACCGCGCAAAGCTGATCTCGGAGCTAAAAGCGCTAGATTTGAGTAGCTCACCCGCGTTTTACACCGCTTGTATCGCGGTTAGCTCAAAGCTTGGCGACTTTACGGCGCATGGCTTTATGCACGGTACGGCAATCGACGAGGAGCGCGGTAGCAACGGCTTTGGCTACGATAGCCTCTTTATCCCAAAGGGCTTTACGCGCACGCTTGGCGAGCTAGATGATGGCACGAAACTAAAAATCTCGCACCGCTCAAAGGGGCTGGAGCTTATAAAATACGTGCTAAAGAGCCTTGAGGGGAAATTTGGGCGCTAAGCTCGGAGCGCAAAAGAGAAAGTAAATTTGCGGGACAAAAACCCGGCTAAATTTGCCGTCCCTTAACGCTAGCGCTGTATAATCGCGCAAATTTAAAATTTGAGACGAAGATGAATCTGGTTTTATTCGACTTTGACGGGACGATCACGCGCGATGATTCGCTGCTCGAGTTTATCGCCTACGTCGTGGGATTTAAGAAATTTTTTCGGGGGATTTTTTGGCTTTCGCCCGTTTTGATCGGCTATAAGCTAAAAATTTGTAGCAACAACTACGCTCGCAGGCGGCTGATGACGCACTTTTTCGCGGGCATGAGCGCGGATAAATTCGCTCAAATTTGCAAAAAATACTCAAATACGCACATCGAGGATATCGTGAAATTTTCCGCGATGGCAAAGATCGCCGAGTACAAGGCAAACGGCGACAAGGTCGTGATCGTGACGGCGTCGCTCGAGGACTGGTTAGCTCCGTGGTGTCAGGCGCAGGGGCTTGAGCTACTGGGTACTCGCATCAAGAAAAAGGGCGGCGTGATAACGGGCGAGATAGACGGCGCCAACTGCTACGGCGCGGAGAAGGTGCGCCGCGTGTGTGAGGCGTATGACACGGACGTCTTTGATCGCGTGATCGCATACGGCGACAGCAGAGGCGACAAGGAGATGCTGGAGTTTGCCGACGAGGCGCATTATAGGGTGTTTGAGTGAGAGGGTTAGCGACTGCGAAAACTGCAAATTAGCCGTAAATTTAGAAGCTTTAAATTTGAGCATTTATGCGGCAAAATTTAGCTCTAGCGCATTTTTGCGGCGCGGCAAATCGGAGCGTACGGGCTGAAATTTGGCGCCGGAATGTTTAAGCCAAATTTGCTAGGTGCTTTTTAGTTAAGCTTAAATTTGTTCGCCCTTGCCGTAACGGCTCCAATAATTTGAACCGGCGCACGTTTAAACCGGGTCAGCGCAAATAAAAATAGCAAACTCGGCGCTATTTGTTTAGCTTAAATTTAAGCCGATTTACGGCCTTTTCTTTGTGGAAATGCGCCAGTCTTGCAGCTCAAATTTGAGCGTTAAATTTTAGCGCCTACTCTTTATCCGCAAAGTTTAAATTTTGCTCGCTTAGTTTTTGGTAGAAATTTACCATTATCATAAAGGCTTCTTTGACGTATTTATCCGAGAATTTTACGGCTTTACCTTTTACGTATTCCATGTGGCTTGGTCTAGTATACATCCTGCTTCCTAGCAGCAACACTCCTTGATCTGTCACGTTTAGCATCTCGTAAAAAAGGGTTTCGTCGCCTAGATCAGTCATGTAGGCTTCGTCTGTCTTGCGTCCGTTGCCGTCTATCTCTAGTAGCAGTATTTTTTTCTCGTTATACGGTCTTATGCCTATTAGATAGCCGTCTTTGTATTTAGTAAAAGCTGAAACCAGAAAATACGCCAAGCTGCTATGGACAGTCGATTTTTTTATAAACTCTCCGTCTTTGCTCAGTTTTATGAGTTTGAGCGTTTCCAAATCGTATTTATCTTTTGATCTAAAAAGCGTCAAAATCGAGCCGTCGTCGCCCTCGAGCATATCTTTAAAAGATCCGTCTGTTTCTATTCTGGCATCAAAGACCGCTTTGCCGCTAGGGCTAAATTTTAAAAGCCCCAGCTCTTTTATAAATAAGATAAAATTTCCGTCTTTTGTTTTTATTAGCTTTTCAAGCCCTTCTTTGGGTTTTTTGATCTCTCTTTGGATCGGTTCTTTGGTTGGATCTTTTGGGTCGTATTCGTATTTGATATAAAATTCGTCATCTAAATGCGAGACGTCGATTTGCTTCGTCCAGATTATCTTTGCGTTTTTATCCATTCTAAATACATTATTTGAGTAGTCGCAAGCTATAAATTCGTCATTATCCGTCGGTGCTACGTGTTTTAACGGATAGGGGAGTTTGTTTGAGATTTCGTTTGTCGCCTTATATATGACGTAGGTTGTTTTTTCGTTTCCTATTACGTAGTAGCTTTGCATTTGAGCCGCTATTAGTCGGGCTGTTCCTTGATAGTTTTTATCGACTACTTTTCTCCAAATTTCTCGCCCGTCTTTATCTATCTTCATAAAAAGATCAGGCGTCCTTGCTTGCTCGTGCTCTCCGGCTAATATATATCCGTCTTCCGTAGGCACCGCCATGCTGACGGAGGCAAAACCGTTTTGCGAAAACGGTAAATCCCAAATGGGCTTTGATTTGTCTATGGCTCTACCGGAGTCCTGGGGTTCTTTGATTTTTACTTCATTTTTTGCCGTTTTTTTCATCAAAGCGTCCGCATCGTTGTTAATTACGCTTATAAAGCCTCTAAATTTAACCATCAAAGACACGATAATGCGGCGTTCGTCTAAAGGTAGCGCTACAT
>CAUQJU010000059.1:0-6860 GCA_963518005.1 uncultured Campylobacter sp. | reverse complement strand
CGATGAGAAGAACTAAATTTTTAAAAGTAACGAGCATAACGAAGTAGAGCAGAACGAATCTAAAAGAGTAATGAAGCCTAATTAGCAATCCTAGGTTGGTAAATAAATGGTATAATCTCATTAAAATTAGAATATATAAAAGGCTAATTATGCAAAGTATAATATATGAGATGGCGAAATATTTTAATGAATTACAGCACAATGTTGAAAATCTAAATTCCATTTCGCTATACGATATAAATAAAATTTATGAGGATGTCTTTGCAAAAATTTTAAATGCGACTTTTAACTGGAAGCTAAAGAATGCAAATGAATACACAAAAAACTACCCAGCAATAGACTTGTATGATGACTCAAACAAAATAGTAATTCAAATAACAAGCAATCTAGATAATAAAAAACTCAAAGATACTGTTGAGCAATTTAAGAGTAATGATAAAAAAGAGTATAAATTAAAATTTTTTTACATATTAAAAAAATCAAATTTTCAAGAAGAAACACTAAGCAAATATGGTATCAATAATGACGATATTTTGGGCATAGAAGATATTCTTCAAAAAGCAAAAGCAGATGACAGTATAGCATCATCAATATATGACATTCTGCAAGCTTGTATGGAATATACGCCGCTTACTTTTGATTATGAGAACTATTTTGTTAAAGTAGAAAAAAGCTTAGAGAAAATTAATTATGATAAATTTAGTAATAACTTCAATAATTTTTTAACTTCTGCCAATCAAATTTTGGCAGTTTATGGCTTTGGGGGCGTTGGTAAATCGCATTTTTTAAGAGAATGTTGCAAAGCTTCTATAGATCTTAAGCCTGTTATTATAAAAAGTAAGAATTTTCTAAATTATATAGAAAAATTAAATAAAAGTGAAAAATATTTAATCGTATATGATGATATTGATAGAAACCATGAGGCCTTAAGTAACATCTTAGAGCTGTCAAAAATAATGCGAGACTGCAAATTTTTAATATCTTTTAGAACAAATTTCAAAGATGATGCTAAAAGGCAATTTGAAATTTATAATAGACAAATCAAATGGCAGCAACTAGAGATATCATGGAAAGATAATGAAATTAAAGACATTATGGAGATGCTAGATATATCAGATAATGAAAAAATTATAAAATTGTGTATAGAGTTTAATAATAATCCATACTTGATAATAAACGCAATAAAAAAAGACTTTGATAGCCTGGAGGGATTTGCAAAAAGGGTAAAAGCGGAAGCGGAGAATATTTTAAAAAGCATGTCTATAAATTCAAATGACTTTTTATTGACTTTAGCTTTACTCTCGCCATTTGCGCCTAGTGAAAAAGCGCCTAAAGACATAAAAGATGGACTATCTGAGCTAGAAAAGATCGGTATTTTAAGACTGGTCAACCAAAAGTATAGGTTTAACCCCGATATTGTGGGAGATATCATTCTAGCCGACTATTTGAGTAATGAGCCGGATTTCGCACTACTAGAACAATTTATACTAAACAATCCAGAGCAATCTATAAAAAATTTATCCTATGGAATTTATAAAAATAACTCTAATGAAGAAGTTGTAATTTTTTTCAAAAAATTAGTTGATAAATGGGTAAAAGATAGAAATTTTTCGGAGGAATATATTAAAGCCATCGTTCCTCTAATAGCAATTATCCCAAATGCATGCTTTGTATACTTGAAAGAGTGCTTTAAAGATGAAAAAATAGGCTTTGATGAAATTTTTCCGCTTTTCAATAACTTTATATATCTATTTTCAAGATATATATCACAAGATATAAAAATGATAGCCATCTTAAAGCTACTTCTATCTGAACACTCTCTAGAAAAACCAAAGTCGTATTATAGCAATCATTCACTTGCGAGCATACTTTCAATGGTATTTTCGCCAATTGATAATAAAAATTTAGAAAGTATATATGAGTGTATAGATTTTTTTAAAGACGATGTATATAAAAATCTAGATAATAAAGTAAAAATAAATTTATTTTTTGAGTCTGTACTTGCAAATTTATTAAGTCCGGACTTTAATACAACTATTTCAACACATTTTAGTTATAGCTGGGGGATTTATAGGCTTAATACAGATAATGATGAAATTAAAAAGCTAATAGGTTATGTCAAATCGATAGCAGAAGATTTTATGACGAGCAATAGCGAGGTATTAATATGGTATGGAATAGAGTGCATTAGTAAAATCAGCTCTTTTCACGATAAGGTTCCAAAAATATACCACGATATTCAGTCGGATCTAATAAATAAAGTCGTTTTATTATTAAATAGACAAGAAGAATTATCGTTAAGCGTAAAAGCAAAAATACATACTATATTTTTACACTGTTTTTTAAGAAATGAATTTTCCGATAAATCACAAAGGATATTAAAAAATATAAATATGGATGAAAAATTTATAATATATCAAATTTTAACAATACCATTTGAAGCTATTGCAGATATTGATCTATTGTTTGAAAATATTCAAGATTCCAAAGACAGATTTGATGCTATGCAAGATTTTGATATTAACAACGAGAAAATTAAAAATAAAATAGGGCTATTTTTTGAAAATAATAGTCCAAGCGATATTGCTATTTTTTTAAATTCCATAGGAAGCGAATTAAATTTCAGATACATAAATGATGTTTTTAATACTTGGATGGATAAAGATAGGGTAAAATTTATGGAATTATCCAAGCAAAATATAACGAATAAAGACTTATGTTGGAATATAAAATTCACGCTTTATCAAAAAGGAATTTTAGTTCTAAGCTCAGAAGATATAAATCCAAGTGCAACATACCAGGACATCTTTCATCTAATAAGAATATCATTTATAGATAAAAACAATATGGTTAAAACTTTACACGCCATTTTAGATATTCTTGAGACATCTGCTATGGATAACAAAGGAAGCTTGATAGAAAATATATTAAGCAATATCTCAAACAAGCATTCATATCAAGATAAAATTTGCAATATTATCTGCAGATGTCTAGAGTTGCTTTATAAAATTAGACAAGCTCCGAGTCTAACTCTATTTCTTTGGATATTGCCATCATTAAAAGAAAACAATATCAATATGTTCTATAAAATTAAGAATATACTAGTACAATTCATAAAAAATCCATATATTATTATGGAAGATTATGAGTTAGAAGAACTATATAAAGTTATAGAATATAAGCTGAAAGACATTCTTGAAATCTTACACCAAAAACTTACGTTTAAAAAATCAGATGGTTATTTTTTAAATTATTTTTCTAATTTAATAAGCAAAGATACAGCCAAGCCCAATGAAACAAAGCTGATTGGCGAATTTATCTCTAGCTATGATGACTTCTGTTTTTTGTGCAATAAAGCTTATGAGTACTGTAAAGAAACTATAGCTTACACAGACATGACGGAATTCATAAATAAACACTCAGAGTATGCTGGAAAATGGAAAAATAACCAAAAACCACTTAGAATAGACCCAGAATATTTTATCGATACAAGGAATGAAAGCTATGTTAAAAATTATTTTTCTCATCTTATAAATAAAAAGGATGTAGAAAAATTGAAAATACTTTATAGGGCTATACCTATTGAAAATAAATATACAGATATTATTGCAAAAATCCTAGATATTCTTATAGATAATAAAATCGATATACAAGATATAAGCAAATATTTGCAAAGAGTTAATAAAATAAAAAGCTATTCTAGAGGGTTTTTAAGCAACAGTGAAGAAATATTACAAGAGAAAGAATTTTTTAAACAGCTAAGAGAAAGAGTGAAAGATTGTGCTTTAAAAAATGAGATAGACGGCATTTTGTCGTCATTGGCCTATAAAATCAAAATGGAAATAGAGCATGATAAAGAACGTTTTTTTGATTGATGAGCAAGACGGTAGTTTTTATGATAATATAGCTGACTATATGGATCAAAGAGATTACTTTGGAATAGGAAGTTTATTTTGTTCAGAACAAAATAGATATTTGACAGCGAAAAATTTAAAAAACGATACAGTTGGTTTTTTAGCATATACGGTTTTTAAATATAAAAAGGGCGATATTGTTTATATAAACTACATTTATGTAAGATCTGATTTTAGACTACAAGGCGCCATGAGAAGTTTGCTAGAGAAGCTATATGAAATAAAATCTCAAAAATACGAGGATGAAATAAAATCTCAAAAATACGAGGATGAAATACACAATTTTTTATATATTTTATTGCCAGCAAATGATAACTTGTCGGCTATATACAAAAGACTTCATTTTTTAGAACAAGATGAATTTTTAGAACAAATCATAATAGAGTTAAATCTGGATAAACTATATAAAGACAGCAAAAGTTTTATGTATAAACGAAACCAACCAGTGAGATTAAAAGCTAAATAAAAACTTTTTTGATACAATAAAACTAAAATTTAAAGGAGCTTAAATGTCAAATATCTTAATCATAGGCGCGGGCGGCGTGAGCCAAGTCGCGACCGTAAAATGCGCGATGAACGCGGACGTTTTTACAAAAATCACCCTTGCAAGCCGCACAAAAAGCAAGTGTGATGCGATCGCTAAATTTATCAAAGACCGCCTTGGCGTGCAGATCGATACCGCCCAGATCGACGCGGACGACACCGACGCGGTCGTAAATTTAATCAAAAAAACGGGCGCCGATTTGCTACTAAACGTCGCGCTGCCGTACCAGGACCTAACGCTCATGGACGCGTGCTCTCGCGCCGGCATCCCATACATCGACACCGCAAACTACGAGCACCCAGACACCGCGAAATTTGAATACAAGCTGCAGTGGGCGAAGGACGGCGACTTTAAAGCCGCAAACACGATGGCGCTACTAGGAAGCGGCTTTGATCCGGGCGTGACGAACATATTTTGCGCCTACGCGCAGCAAAATCTCTTTGACGAGATCCACGAAATCGACATCCTAGACTGCAACGCGGGCGATCACGGCTATCCGTTTGCGACGAATTTCAACCCCGAAATCAACCTGCGCGAAGTAAGCGCAAAAGGCCGCTACTGGGAGCGCGGCGAGTGGAAAGAGACCGAACCGATGCAGATAATGTTCAAATGGGACTATCCGAAAGTGGGCGTCAAAGACAGCTACCTGCTCTACCACGAGGAGCTAGAAAGCCTTGTAAAAAACATCAAGGGGCTGAAGCGAATCCGCTTTTTTATGACATTCGGACAGAGCTATCTCACGCATATGAAATGCCTAGAAAACGTCGGCATGCTTCGCATCGACGAGGTCGAGCATAACGGCGTAAAGATCGTGCCGATCCAGTTTCTAAAGACGCTTTTGCCTGATCCTGCGTCGCTAGGCCCTCGCACGAAGGGTAAAACCAACATCGGCTGCGTGATCCGAGGCTTAAAAGATGGCAAAGAACGCCAGGTCTATATCTACAACGTCTGCGACCATGAGGCTTGCTACGCCGAGACGGGCGCACAGGCCGTGAGCTACACGACGGGCGTACCTGCGATGATCGGCTCGATGATGGTAGCAAAAGGTATCTGGAGCGGCAAGGGCGTCTTTAACATGGAAAATTTCGACGCTAAGCCTTTCATGGGCGAGCTAAATAAACAGGGGTTGCCGTGGGAGATGATAGAAATGAAACCTGGAGAAAGATACGAAGTCTAAATTTAGGCTTGTCTTTTTCTACTTATACTTCGTTGGTTTTAAATTTTGCTCGGTCATTACCCGCTCGGTAACTCCCGTCGCAAGATTTAAAACCGCCTCGTCTAAGCGAAAAATACTTCGCCTGATTTTTATTAAATTTAATCTTGGGATGAAATTTACTTCTTCTGTTTAGCTACGAGCATAGCGATGTAGAAAACATTTAAAATCATCTCGCGATACTTTGCCTTATAATCTTGCATTTAAATTTTACTCGGTCACGTATTTTATATACGCTTCCGTCATAAAATTTAAATCCGCCTTGAGTAAGGCAAAAAATACCGCGCTTTGCTCTACTGCATTTAAATTTCTAGTTTAAATTTTGCACCGCTTACATTCAAATTTTGCATCAATTTAATTTAAGCTTCCGCACCGAAAAGCGTTTAAATTTAGCTATAATCGCGCCAATTTTATCAAAACAAATTTGAGTAAATTTAAAACTCTCAATCTCTAGTCGCGCAAACTCTGCGCCCACTCAAATAACAACAAAAGGAAAAATTTGAACTCCTCAAAAACTTCACTATCTTTTTTAGTCATGCTAAGCGCACTCATGGCATGTACATCGCTATCTACGGACGTATATCTGCCCGCTATGCCTACGATGGAGCGACAGTTGCATGGCGATGCGGAGCTTACGATAACGGGCTTTTTGATCGGCTTTGCTATCGCGCAGCTCGTCTGGGGGCCTATCAGCGATAGGACCGGGCGTAAAATCCCGCTTTTATCGGTATGGCGCTCTTTGCGATCGGATCAGTAGGATGCGCGATGTCGGACAATATGGCTAGCGTAGTGGTCTGGCGCGTGTTTCAGGCCGTGGGCGCGTGCGTAGGACCGATGCTAAGCCGGGCCAAAGTCGTAAAATGCAGCGAACTTTTCGGTAGCTCGCAGGCCGCACAGATGCTCTCTACGCTAGTTATTATCATGGCGATAGCTTGGGTAGCGGGTCCGTTATTGGGCGGCGCGATACTGGAGTTTGGCTCTTGGCACGGGATATTTTGGCTGATGGCGCTAGCTAGCGCGGTTATGTTTGCGATGATTTTTTCTCTACCGGAGACCTTGCCGCCGCAAAAGCGCTCCACAAAGCCCATCGCATCGTCTTTTAGGAACTATCTAAGATTATTACAAGACGCCAAATTTATGCGCTACACTCTTAGCGTGACGTTTTTTGCGTTGTCTCCTATGCCTTTAT
>CAUQJU010000058.1:0-6940 GCA_963518005.1 uncultured Campylobacter sp. | reverse complement strand
GTTACGATGAGTTCGATGAAAAACAAATATATAGTCCGTTTCTGAATTTTGGAAAAGAAATTCAGGAACGATAGATACACTTATTTTTCATCGCCAAAATCATAGTTCTTGCGCTTGCACTCTCTTTGAGAAAAACTCATTTGAAAGTTTTTGACTTATCTTGAGCCAAAATAAAATATGCGAGCTTGGTAACTTAAAAACCGCATAAATTATCGCTTTTTGATCTGCGTCGGTAGCGCTCCGTAATAGCTCTTAAAAGCCTGGCCGAAGTGCCCAAGGCTTTTATATCCGACGATATTTGCCGCTTCAGACACGTTGATATCTCCGCTTAAAAGTAGCTCTTTGGCGATTTTAAGCCTTTCGTTTTGCAGCGCTGCGTAGATAGTAGTACCAAAGATTTCTTTAAACCCTTTTTTGAGCTTAAATTCATTTATAGCGCAAGCGCGGGCGAGCTCTTTGATGGTGGGTGGATTTCGCAGATCGTAAAGCAACCGCTCTCTTGCCTTATATATGGATTTTACGTCGTGTTCGCACAAATTTGCCTCGTCAAATTCGCTTTTATTCGGCTTGGACGGCGAGCTTTTGCAAACTAAATCCAAAATTTTAGATTCTACGAATATTTCCTTTAATCGCCCGCAATACAAGCGCGAAGCAGCCAGTTCGCGCAGCACAAGCCTTTGGCGCAAATTTATTGTTACGTTTCTGGAGCTAAATTTATCATCCTCGAGTCCGCTAAATATATCCAGTCCCAAGGCGGCCGTTTTGCTTACGGGGATGCACTGATTTGAGTATTTTTTACCGCCTTGATATTTTAAAGCGCCTTCGAAATTTTTAATAGTTTTGCCGATCAGGAAGGTGTTTGGAGCAAAATTTACGAATTTGCCCATTCGCAGGTCTTTTAGCTCGATTAGTTTATCTCCCGTATTAAACCATAAAAAACAATAATCCTCCTCGTGAAAGGTATGCATAGCCGTATCGTCTCTAAATTCGATACCCGAGCCGCAATAGCTAAATCCGGAGGGTAAATTAAACTGCTCGACGTTAGCCCTAAAATCGCTACACTCAAAGTCGAATTCGCCCGCAAATTTGTCGCTTTTTAGATTTAGCTCCTCTTGCCATTTGGCGATAAATTTGTTCATCTCGACGATCTTTGACATAAAATTCCTCTGCCGCAAAAAATAATCCCGATCGGGATAAATAATGCTTGATAATTATTATCGAATTATATAAAATGGCTCTTTAAAATAAACTTTTTACAAAGAGGAATAAAAATGAAAAGCATCCCTAGGTTTACGGTATTGTTGTCGGTTACGGCAGCTTGCGCGCTAAATGCGGCTTCTAACGTTAGCTTAAAAGAGGTAACGGTCTCGGCAAATAAAATGGAAGAAAACATCAAAGACGTGGCTCAAAGCATCAGCGTCATGGACGAAAACGAGATCGAACAAAAACGTATAAAGTCCGTAAAAGACGCCATCAGGCAGATCCCTAATATGCACGAATCGCTTTACGTAAATAAAACTCGCGTAAATTTTCGCGGCGTAAATCAGTCGGAATTTACCAACTCAAATCCCGTTACCGTCTATATCGACGGGATACCAACCAGTAGCACATACGGCAGATACGATGCGTTTTTGACCAACGTAGAGCGGATAGAAATTTTGCGCGGACCTCAGGCGGCGCTATACGGCAAAGATAGCATCGGCGGCGTCATAAACGTGATCTCAAAGCAGCCGCAAAATAAATGGAGCGGCGGTATAGGCGCGGAGTACGGAAGCTATAACTACATCTCGTCAAATTTCGACGCAAACGGCGCGCTCATAGACGATAAGCTATTTTTAAGCCTGAGCAGTGCGGCAAAAAGCGACGACGGCTGGATCAAAAACGAATTTAACGGCGACGATAAGGCCTCTAAAAGCGTAGGGCATAGATTTAGCGCAGCTCTAACCGCAAAGCCTACCGATAGGCTAACGGCAAGGCTTACGCTAGCGCACGATAAGGATGATAGCGACTTTTTTAGGGGAGGTTCGGGCGCCGGAGCTAGCGATTCGGAAATATTTTACGGTATGAGCAGACAAAAAGCAAAGCACGCAAATTCCGACCTGCCGACGACGAATGAGCAAAAGTCGTTTTCGCAAGCTTTGGCGTTTGACTACGAATTTGACGCGGCGAAATTTAGCTCTATTACTACGCATAAAAAATCGACCAGCGATAGCCTTTGGGACTCTGATTTTGCAAATTTGCCCCAATATATCGAGGCGGTGCAGTTTCAAAATCTAAAAATAGACACGCTAACTCAGGAATTTAAAATTTCAAACTCGGACGCGGGCAAATTTAAATGGATCGGCGGAGTATATTTCGAACGCGAAAAGACCAAATATTCGCACCTTGGCGGGGAGCAGTATTTAACGCCGATGATAAAGCTAAAAAAAGATACGCCCTCAAATATGAAAGCTACTACGGCAGCGGCGTTTGGGCAGGTTAATTACGAATTTATTCAAGACCTTACGCTTAGCCTTGGCGGTAGATATCAAAAAATCAATAAAAAAATCGACGAAAAGACTACTTATTCGCATCAGCTACCGATGTTTGGACTGATTGATTACGAGTTTAGAGATAGCGCGAGCTGGACTAAATTTTTACCTAAAATAGGGCTTGTTTACCGCTTAAATGACGATTTGAGCGTTTTTGCAAACTACTCGCAAGGGTATTTGGTGGGCGGATACAACTACTTCGCCGGCTTTGGAGGGAGAGACGAAAACAAATTCGGCCCTCAAACGAGCGATAACTACGAGCTCGGGCTTCGCGGAAACGCGTTTGAGGATAGGCTAAAATTTGCCGCTACGCTCTTTCATATGGACATAAAAGACATCCATATGTATAAGATAATAAACTCCACGCAATACGTCACGGCAAACGGAGGCAAAGCAAAATCTGACGGCATCGAGCTTGAAGCGACCTATCAAGCTAGTAGCGAGCTTGAGATAAGCGGCGCTCTTGGCATAAATAAAACCAAATACAAGCAAAATTCGCAGCACTCTAACGCCGTAGGCAAAAAGATAGAAAATACCCCTGCGTTTAACGCAAATTTGGGTGTTTCATACGTTCATCCCAGCGGAGTTTACGCCCGCGCGGATCTGTTAGCTGCCGGCGCTACGTATTTTGACGCGCAAAATTTACTAAAACAAGGCTCGTGGGTCACGCTTGATCTTAGGCTCGGATATCGTTTTAAAGACTTCGATATTTATGCCTTTGCTACCAACGTTACGGATAAAACCTACGTAACGGCGTATATGGGCGGCAACAGCTACGGGCTGGTGCAGCTAAACGATCCGAGGAGATTCGGGCTTGGCGTAAGGTATAGTTTTTAACCGAATTTGAAATAAATTTAAAGAAATTTTGATGAGAAACGATAAACCCAATCTACTTAAAGAAGTTATCGCTCCCGTAGCAAAAAGCGTCAAGGCTGCGACTTTTTTTGGAGCGGCTTCGGCTTTGTTTTACGCTTCGGCTTTGACGACATTTGCTTTTTCGCTTTCAAATTTACAAAATAGCAAGATAAATTTTATGTTTTTGGGTGCGGCGCTCGCGCTTATTTTATGCGAATTTTTCGCGCGCAAGGCCGCTTTTGGTATCTCGCATAAAGCCGCGTTTGATTTGGAGCGAATCTTACGCCTAAATTTGTCTCGCCATTTAGCCGCCGTGCCTTACGGTGAAGCGCTAAATTTGGGTGCGGGCAAGATAAAAAAGATAATGTTTGACGACGTAAAAAATTTGCATGCTTTTACGGCCGATATGACGCCGATGATCGGCAGGAGCGCTGTTTCCGCGCTTGCTTGCACGGTTTGCGTTTTGATTCTTGAACCCAGACTTTTACCGGTAGTTTTGATTATGCCGATTTTAGGTATCGCCGCGATGAGGCTAGCTTTAAGAGGCGGCGCGGAAAATTTAAAAAAATATGAAAACGCCCAAAGCGCTGTAAGTTTAAGCATTATAGAATTTATCCAAGCGATGCCGATACTACGTACTTTTGACGGAGGTAGCGGGAGTTTTGGCAGATTTGATGGCGCGCTAAAAGAATTCGACGCAAATTTACGCACGTGGATAAAGGGCGCTTCGGCGCCGACGCGCATAGGAGTTACGCTTTTATCGCCCGTGCCTACGCTATTTGCTTTAAGCGCCGTAGGGTCGTATTTGGTTTTAGACGGCTCGCTTGATATCGGCCGTTTAGCGGGCGCGCTGATGCTTGGTTGCGCCGTAGTAGATTCTTTACTGCCTTTGATGCTGGTTAGTAAATTCGCTCAGATTTCTAAGCTCGCCGCAAGCGAAATTTTAGAGGTCATGAGTATCGCCGCACTTCCCGTTTGCGCTTCGCCCAGAGTCCCCGTTTCAAACGATATCGAGTTTAGAAACGTAAATTTTAAGTATAAAGGTAAAGACGAGTTTGCTCTAAAAAACGTAAATTTTAAAGCAAATGCAGGCAGCGTGACGGCATTAGTAGGCGCAAGCGGAGCGGGCAAAAGCACGGTCGCTATGCTGTCGGCTCGTTTTTACGACGTTAGCGAGGGGGGAATTTTGATCGGCGGGGTAAATATAAAAGGGATCGCGCCGTCAAATTTGGCGAATTTGGTATCTTTCGTCTTTCAAGATACGTTTTTGTTTAACGAAAGCATCTACGAAAATATCGCAAAAGCAAAGCCCGGCGCGCTCAAAGACGAAGTTATCGCAGCGGCAAAAGCGGCTAATATTCACGAATTTATACAAAGTTTGCCGCAAGGATACGATACGCCGGCCGGCGAAAAAGGAGCGAAATTAAGCGGAGGACAAAAACAGCGCATTACGATAGCGCGAGCTATTTTAAAAGACGCGCCCATAATAATCCTCGACGAAGCGACGGCGTTTATCGATCCTCAGAGCGAGGAGCAGATCATAAAAGCCGTTTCGAATTTGATAAAAAACAAAACCCTCATAGTCGTCGCCCACCGCTTGTCTACCATAAAAAACGCCGATCAAATTTTGGTTTTTGACGGCGGCGAAATAGTCCAAAGCGGCACGCACGACGAACTTATAAAAGGCGGAGCGTATAAAAAGCTATGGGACGACGACGAAAGCGCGCAAATTTGGCGATACGGAGGAAATAATGAAGCCTAAAAGTATCTTTGAGCTTTTTAAAACGTTTTTGCAAATCGCCGTAAATAGCAAAAAAGAGTACCTAAAAAGCTTTATTAGCGGGGCTATGGCGCTATTTTTACAGGGATTTTTCTACGTCTGGTTTTATTTTTTGTTTTTAAATTTGCTTGAAGACGACGCCGAAAATTCGCTCGTTTGCTTGGCGGTTTTGGGCACGCTTGGCGTAGCTTTTTGCGTATTAAAATTTATGAGCACGCATTACGACAGGAGCGAGCCTTTTATCGACGCGCTTTACGATTTGCGCTCAAATTTAGCCCGCAAGCTCACGGCGGTGCCGCTTCAAAGCGTACACAGTTATAAAACCGGCGAGCTAAACGCCGTATTTTCAAGCGGCGTGGACGATGCGGTAAAACTCATAAACGTCTTGCCGCTTATATTTTTAGAGCCTATTATCATCGGAGCGATCGCGCTTTGCGCGAGCTTATTTTTTGCTCCGCAGCTTGCTTTGCTTATGCTTTTGGGCGCTATTTGCGCGGCGTTTCTTTACAAACTAAAAAGAAAAATCTCGGCCATACAGAGCAAAGAGCTAGCCGCGGCTAACGCTCGTTTGGAGTCTCAAATACTAGAATACGCCCAAGGCTTAGGAGTTTTGCGCGCTATTAATCAAACGGGAGATAACGCGTCAAATTTAAAAAATGCTACCGACGAAGTTAGAAATTTACAGCTCAAAAGTTTTGTCGACGCCCCTGGGCTTGTCCTAGGCTCGCTTACGGCGATTTTGATTTGTTTGAGTCTATTTTTGGGCGTTTATTTGTATTCGCTAGAAGAAATTTCTCTCGCCGTTCTTGCCGCTTTGTTAGTTATCCTCTCGCGCCTAGCCGAGCCTTTTAGCGTTTTTCTTTCGGCGGTGTGGGTTTTTGACCTGATAGATAACAGCTTTGCGAAAGTAAAAGAAATTTTGCGGTTAGAGGAGCTTAAATTTGATGAGCCTTTGAGTAAACCCGGCGCCTTTGACGTAAAATTTGAAAACGTAAATTTTGCTTACGAGAATGCTAGCAAACCTTCGCTAAAAAACATAAATTTTCATTTGCCCTCCGGCAGTCTTACGGCCTTAGTCGGAGCTAGCGGTAGCGGCAAGACGACTATAACTAGGCTCATCATGCGCTACGCCGATGCGAGTACGGGCGATATAAAAATAGGCGGCGTAAATATAAAAAATATGAGCCAAAAAGAGCTATTAAAACTCATAAGCGTCGTATTTCAAGACGTTTATATCTTTGAAGATAGCGTGATAAACAATATAAAAATGAGTGCCAACGCGAGCCTAGATGAGGTGCGCGCAGCAGCAAAATCAGCTAACTGCGAGGAGTTCATAGAGCGTTTGCCGCACGGCTACGATACTATCTTAAAAAGCGGACGGCTTAGCGGCGGCGAAGCTCAGCGTATATCGATTGCTAGGGCGATGCTAAAAGACGCGCCGATCATAATCCTAGACGAGCCTACTGCGGCCTTGGACACGTCCAGCGAGGCTGCGGTACAAAAAGCTATCTCTAAGCTCGTAAAAAACAAAACCGTTATAGTCGCGGCTCATAGGCTCTCTACTATCGCTAACGCGGATCAAATTTTAGTTTTTGACGGCGCGGAAATAATCCAGCATGGAACTCACGAGCAGCTGATCGCCGTAGACGGAAAATACCGTCAAATGTGGCAAGCTAGCCAAAACGTCAAATCTTGGCATATAAATCCATAAATTTAGGAGAAATGATGAAGGAATACAAATTCGCAAACGGCGAAATTTTAAGCTATGAGGACT
>CAUQJU010000057.1:0-6962 GCA_963518005.1 uncultured Campylobacter sp. | reverse complement strand
TTAAAAGATATTTGTAAATCATTAGACCACGAGATCTTTATACAAAGGCTGGACGAGGATGTATATTTTCGCGTAATATATGCGTATAATTCATTCGGTATGGTCGGCGCGGCGCAAAAGCTGCAAGAAACCCTGCAAGACTACGCAGAAACGGGCGTTTTGTGGAGCTGCGAAAAGAGATTTCTTTTTCCGACCGTATCTAGCGAGAGGCTAAAGCACCATGTCAGCAAAATCGGCAAGAAACCAAAAATAATATCATAAAGTCCGCGCGAGTCTCGTTTTTAGGGGGCGCAACGCGATTTTTCCAGATTTTTCGCCTTACCCAGGATTGTGATCGCCTTTTGTCTGCATTTGTTCACGCATCTATAACAAATCGTGCAGCGCTCGCCGAATTTTGCTTTGCCGTGCGCGATTTTTGTATTTTGCATCGGGCAGGATTTCGCGCACTCTCCGCATCCGTTGCAGCGCGACGTATCTAGGCTCGGTTTGCGCTTAGCAAAGGGCGTTTTGTCCCAAATTTTCATCCAGAGTCGCTGCCTCAAAAGCCCCGCGATGCGGCATAGTATGCCTAGCCCCTCTTGCAGCGGATTACCCGCGGCAAATGCCTCCGAGGCACGCTCTAACTTAGCGTTTGTCTCCTTGATCACGCGCTCGTTTTTCTGCGCCGAATAGCTAAAAGTCGCAACATCTGCATCGCGCCATATCTAGGCTCGGTTTGCGCTTAGCAAAGGGCGTTTTGTCCCAAATTTTCATCCATAGCCGCTGCCCCAAAAGCCCTGAGATGCGGCATAGCGCACCCAGCCCCTCTTGCGGCGGATTGCCCGCGGCAAATGCCTGCGCGACGCGCCCTAGCTTGGCGTTTGCTTCCTTTATCACGCGCTCGTTTTTCTGCGCCGAATAGCTAAAAATCGCTACGTCGAGGATAAATGCGGGCATTCTAATATGCGCGCCGCCCGTTATCTTCGCGTCCGCTCGCCTTAGTGCCCTAGCCGCGCAGCCCGCTCCGTCGCCGCTAAAAATCTCCATCGTAGCGATGATAAAGACGTTTTTGCCGCGAAAATTCGTGCCGTTTTCGCAAATAAACTCGCGCACGATCTGCGGCAGGTCGCTAAAGTAAACGGGGTAGGCGAGGATCACGTCGTCCGAGCGTTTTAGTAGCTCGCCGCAGCCCTCGTCCCGGGTCAAACCGCGGGGATACCCTTGCACAGACGCTCTATAAATCTCTGTACGCAATGCTTCGTGTTGCCCGTGGAGCTAAAATAAATCGCTATCATTTTGCGAATCCTTTTAAATTTACACGCAAAATTTTGACCATTTTTGCCAAATTTTGCCGACCGCAGCAAATTTAACGCCAAACGGCGGCAAATTTGAACAAATTGACATTCGGCGCGTTGCCTTTCGCCCGTTTGCAAATGATCGCCATTCCGCACTAGCCTAAATTTTACCCTAAATTTGACTCGTCGCCATAAAACGTAAAGACTCAACTAAACTTAAGCGGATTTTTAGCCGCAACTTCGTCTTGATACTTATAAAACCTCTTATCATCTCTAGTAGAATATGATAGAGCTCTCTTGCTTCATTACTGTTATTATATCTGAATACACTTGTAACTACGTCCAAAAAGCTACAAACGTAGCGAAGTAGAGCAGAGCGCACTATTTAAACGCAATAAGAAATTCTCTTTCTTTTAGCTTTTCTTCTGTCGCTACCGTCGCTATGATTGAGAAGATGCCTTTAAATTTATATAATCTATGTTTAGCATATCCCCTTCTGCTCCACTTCGCTACGCTCGTTACTTTTAAAAATTTAGTTCTTCTCATCGTAACTTAATTCTCCTTTGTGAGCTTTAAGTTAAAGAGAGCCTTATATTTTATAAAAAATATCTCGAATTAATCTAGCTACATTTTAATTTTATTTAATAATATTTTAGCTACAATTCTTACTTTTTAGCGTCAAGTTTGGCGACCACGTTTTTAGGATACTTAGATGACTACCTCATAGATACGCGTTTAATCTCAAAATTTAGTCTCGCGGGGCGAGGAAATTAATACAAAGAAAATTTATGTTTAAAGAATTTAGAACGAAATATCTAACGAATTTCTGGAACGTCGGGCAGGCGATGATTATCTTAGCCATTGTCGCGACCGTGTATTTTGGGATTTTTGGCGGTGGATGGGCCGTAACTGGTGAGATGACGCGCTGGGGCGGCGAGTTTTTGGAGCTTTTTGGCATGGATCTTAGCGGCTACTCCTACTACAAGATCACGAACCTTGAGGGTAGCCCGCTCACGCGCTTTGAAGGGCTTATGCTAATAGGTATGTTTGTAGGCGCTACGATCGCGGCCTTTATGGCAAATAAAGTCAAGTTTCGCCTACCTGCAAGCAAAATTCGCGTTTTTCAAGCTATCGTCGGCGGCTTGCTTTCAGGCTTTGGCGCGCGTCTAGCCTTTGGCTGCAACTTGCTTGATTTTTTCACCGGACTGCCGTATTTTTCGCTACATACGTGGCTTTTTGCAGTGTTTATGGTGCTTGGCATCTACGTCGCCGTCAAGGTCGGCAAGCTGCCTATCTTTATGCCCAAAACAGAGCTTAAAAACTTCGGCCCAAAAGGCAAAGGCACGACGCACGACAAAGGCCGCGCCGACCGAAATTTCGCCATCGGCGTGATTATCGCGATTTTAGCGGTTATATGGTTTGCGTATCTTTTAATGCAGGCGCCAGCACTTGATCTAAAAGTCAAAGCTAGCATCTTGCCGCTTGGACTGCTTTTCGGGCTGGTTTTTGGCTTTATCATCTCAAAGGGTCAAATTTGCTTTACTTCGTGCTTTCGCGACCTGTTTTTATTCGGCAGGGACGTCGCGACCAAGGGCGCTTTTTACGGCATGATAATCGCCACGCTCATCGTTTTCGTGCTGATGCTAAACGGCTACGTCGGCAAGGTTACGAATTTCTCGCCGGCGGTCGCGATTGGAGCGTTTTTGTTTGGATTCGGTATCGTATTTGCGGGTGGCTGCGAGTGCGGCTGGACGTATAGAGCCACCGAGGGGCAGCTGCACTTTATGATCGTGGGCGTCGCAAACGTCGTAGGAACCATGGTGCTAGCCCTTAGCTACGACGCGATACCCGCGTGGATCAAAGACGGCCCGAAAATCCAGCTTTTAGAGGTATTCGGTCCGCTGGGCGGCTTAGCGGTAAATTTATGTTTATTCGTTTCGGCACTACTGCTGGTGTTTATCTACAAACGAAATTTCTTCGCCAAAGGAGGCTACTAAGATGCATGAAGACGATTTTGAAATAAGCTATACGCTCGATATCCTAGGCGAGGCTTGCCCTATGCCCGCCGTCGCGACGCTAGAAATCCTACCGAAAATGAAAAGCGGCGAGGTGCTAGAAGTGCTTTGCGACTGCCCGCAGGCGATAAACTCGATCCCTTACGACGCGAGAAACAGGGGCTTTGAGGTGCTTAAAATCGAGCAAGACGGCCCGACGCTTAGATTTATCATCAAAAAGCCTTAATTTAAATTTCGGCGCGGCGCAGGGTTTTAACGCGCCCTGCTCTATTTTGCTACGGCGGGCGGGTAAGTCTGCCGCTTGCAGAGTAAATTTTGCTCGTCCTGCCGCAGCCGCGTTTTGCTATTTTGTGCGATTAAATTTGTGATTCGTGCGGTATTTCGCGTTGCCGTTTTCGTTATACCAAAAATTTACCCGCCGCACGCGTATTTCGTATTTTTGCGTTTAAATTCGCAACTCGGAGCAAATTTAAAGCGCGAAATTTGAAAACTAAAATTTCCCAATTTATCTCGCGGCGGTTAAATTTAAACCGGCGTATAAGAGTTAAATTTTCGTATCTTGCTAGCGCTAAATTTAGCCGCAAATTTACTCGAATTTACTTCGCCAGCTCAAAAATCTCTTTGATATTTTCTTTCGCGTATAGCTTGTCTTTGCGCCAGTTTGCCGCGTAGTCGTGGGCTAAATTTACCACCTCGTCTAGAGTCTCGCCCTCTATGCCGACGGCTTTTAGGCTAACCGGAGCGCCTATTTTACTTAGCCACGCTTTAAAGGCGGCGATGCCCTCATCGGCTGAATTTGCTCCGAAAATTTCTCGCGCAAAACGCTCGAAAGCGCTCAAATTTCGGCTCTTATACCACTTCATCCACGCAGGCATTATGACTGCTAGACCCGCTCCGTGCGCGCAGTTTACGACCGCGCTCATGGCGTGCTCTAGCATGTGGTTGGGGTAGGAGTAGCCGTGCGTACCGACGTATGTTAGGCCGTTTAGCGCCATCGTCGCCGCCCAGGCAAACTCGGCTCTGGCGTCGTAGTCGTCGGGATCTGCTAGTAAAATTTCAGTCGTTTTCATCACGGTTTTGATGTTGGCTTCGATGTAGAGATTGATGATGTCAGGTTGCACTTTAGCCGTGAAGTATCCCTCGATGCTGTGCGCGATGATATCGGCGGCGGAGTAGACTAGGTACTCGCGGCTAACGCTAGCTTGTAGCTGCGGATTTACGACCGAGACTAGCGGATATAGCACGTCGCCGTGGATGGCGAATTTTTGTTTTGTAGCTTCGTTTGTTACGACCGCACCCGAGTTCATCTCGCTGCCCGTCGCCGCAATGGTTATGACGTCAAAAATTTTTAGCGCGCGGCTTGGGTTTTTACCCGTGAAAAAATCCCACACGTCGCCCTCGTATAGCGCGCCAGCGGCGATGGCTTTGGCGCTATCTAGACAGGAGCCTCCGCCTACGCTTAGCACGCTGTCGGCGTTAAATTTCCTAGCTAGCCCGATGCCTTCGTAAACTTTGCTTAGCACGGGGTTGCTGATTATACCGCCAAGTTCTATAAACTCTATGCCGTTTTCTTTTAGGCTTGCCGTGACCTTGTCAAAGAGTCCGTCTTTTTTGATGCGTTCGCTACCGTAGATCAGTAGGGTTCTTTTAGCGCCAAATTCGCGCATATAAAGCCCGATATTTCGCTCTTTATCTCTGCCAAATTCGATTCTTACTGGGTTATGAAAAGTGAAGTCAAACATCTCGTTCTCCTTAAAATTTTAGCCTCATTATAGCGACAAAAGCTAAAACTAAGTAGAACGAGATTTACGGATCAGCGCTTATTCGCGCAAATTTCCAAAGTATTTGTCGTCGTTTTTCTCGACGTGCTTGATGTTAAAATGGACGAATTTATATCCGCCAAAAAGCGCCAAAACCCAAAGAAAAAGAAAAACTATCGCTTCTATCATTTTTATCCTTAATATGCGTGATGATCGTGCTTGATCTCGTCCGCGGTGATCTTTTTGCTATCCATCGCGCGCCAGACCGCGACGATATAGCCCAAAACTACGGGCACCAAAAAGCTTACGTAAAACATTACGTTTAGCGTGTAGCGGCTGGAGCTTGCATTTTTGATGGTTAGCGAGCTTTGTAAATCGCTAAACGACGGATAAAACGCCGTGCCGTTTAGCCCCGATATCAAAAATAACGCGGTAACTACGAGCACGACGCCTACGCCAAAAGGCACGATGCCGTAGATGCTTTTCGTAAACGCGCCCTTAAATACGCCAAACAGTACGCCGCAAACGCCCGCGACCGCCGCAACGGCTATTATCGGCATATCGGCGAAATTACGAGCGTATTTAAACGCGACTACGGAAACTTCGCCCGCTTCGTCGTAACCAAAGCCCGGCTTACTAAGCACCCAAGCGGCAAAAGCTAGAAAGAACGGCAAAAACAAAATCGTATTTTTTAGCGCCGCTTTTCTGGCGTTGGCTCTGATCTCGGCATCGTCGATGTTGTTGATGAGGTAGAGCGCTCCGCCCACGCGAGAGAGAAAAAACACCGCGATGCCTAGCGGATAGAGCATGATATTACCCAGCGCTTCAAGACCTCGAAACGGCGTGCGCCACTGCACGAAGTTGTGCTCGTTTAGTAAAAAGTCGCTTCCCGAAAAAAACGTGCTAACGGCCATGCCGATGAGTATAACTCCCAAAGAACCGTTAATAAAAAGGAAAATTTCATAGGTCTTTTGGCCTAGGAAGTTGTCCGGTTTTTTGCGGTATTCGTAGCTCACGGCTTGGAGGATAAAGCAAAACAAAATCGCCAGCCATACCCAGTACGCGCCGCCGAAGCTCGTAGCGTAAAACAGCGGAAACGCCGCAAAGCAAGCGCCGCCGAACATTACGAGCGTGGTAAAAGTAAGCTCCCATTTGCGCCCGATAGAATTTATCACCATATCCTTTTGAAGCTCGTTTTTGCAAAGCCCGAAAAGCAGCGTCTGTCCGCCCTGAACGAACATCATAAACACTAGCAAACCGCCTAGCAAGCTAACTACGCACCACCAGTAAATTTGTAAAAATTCTAAACTAAGCATGGTTCTCAAATCCTATTTTTATCTGTTTTAGCATGATTTTTATCTCGGCTATCAAAAGCGCCGTAAATAAAACGGCAAATAGCCAGAACGAAATTTTGATGTTGGTATCGGCTAAATTCGTAGCTCCCACGCCCACGGTCATGAGGTCTTGCACGACCCACGGCTGGCGCCCTACTTCGGCTACTATCCAGCCCGCCTCGATCGCAACTAGCCCTAGCGGGATACTAAATACGCACGCCCACAGCAACTTTTTGAAATTTTCGATATCGTTTGCCATCGTAAGATACGTAACGACCAAAAATAACGCCAAAAAGTAAGTGCCCAGAGCCACCATCAAGTGAAAGCTATAAAACGTAGTGCCGACCGGCGGTACGGCGCTTTCCGGGGATTTTAGGTATCCGTAGCCTAGAAATTTCATATTTTGAGCTAGGGTTTGCTCGGCTTGCTCCATCGCGGCTTTATCGCCCGATTTTTTAGCGGCGTTGTAGCTAGCTAGCGCACTAACGGCTAGCGAGCCTTTAGCCATCTTGCTTGCGACGCTTTCTATATTTTGCGCTTCGTTGCCGTAGACTAAATCCTCGATGCCCGGAGTAAAGC
>CAUQJU010000056.1:0-7109 GCA_963518005.1 uncultured Campylobacter sp. | reverse complement strand
TTTCTTGTAAAATTATATATAAAATATTACTAAATTTAACCGATTATGCCGATCTGATCGCTAAAAATTGCGATTCGTGCTAAAAGGCGGCTTTTTGCCGCAATGCCGTAAATTTAACTATTTTAATATTAACTGAAATTTTGCTACAAACATCAAATCACGGCGGTATTTTGGCGCGATATAGCGCTTTAGGCATTGCTTTAAAGCGATTTGGCGCTCTTAAGCCGTTGTGTGCCGTCTCCACAAATAAGCTCCCCTTAAAGCAATAAAAAAGGCGGCAAAATAGCACCAAAAGCTGCCTTAGCGAGCCAAGTAAAATCAAAGCCCTAGGCTTCGCGACGGATATTTTATAAATATGATTTAAATTTAACTACATTGATTATTTAATGCTAAAGCTATTTTAATCGCCGAGTAAGTTTAACTAAAATCTAACTGCAAACGTTTATCGGCGTACAAAAAACTAGCGCTATATCACGCCGCAACGACCTAAATACGGCTAAAAAGCGGGCCGATAAGTAGCCCAAATTTGTAAAAAACCGACTAAAAACTCGGAAACGGAGGCAGCACGGCGCCTTCTAACTCCTTACCCGCCGCACAGGTAAAGCTCTGAAAAGCCGTAGCCGTCTGCGCGATACGCCCCTCGTCCATCAAAACGATGCGGTCGCAAAATATCCGCGCGAGCCTAATGTCGTGCGTGATAAAAAGAAATGAAATTTTACCCTTTAGCCGCTCAAGCACCCGCAGGATCGACGTTTGCAAAGGCGCGTCAAGAGAGCTTAGCGCCTCGTCTAAAACGACCAGCCTAGGCTCAGCCGCCAAAGCGCGCGCAATCGTTACCCGCGAGAGCTGTCCTCCGCTTAATAACGAGGCTTTTTTGTTTAAAAAACTCTCGTCTATCTCAAGCGTTTTTAGTAGCCGCCTTATGCGCTCTAGTCGCTGCGCCGCGGGCATGCGGGTTAGATATAGCAGCGGCTCTTCGATAACTTCTCGCACGCTTAATCGCGGATTTACGGCGCTTGGCGCATCTTGAAATACGATTTGCGCTTGCGAATAAAACTCCCTTTTTGCATCCAAATCCGTTAAATTTAGCCTACGGCCGCCAAATTCCACCCAGCCCTCGCTAGGATGCAAAAGCCCGGTCAAAACCTTGGCTAGCGTACTTTTACCGCAGCCTGATTTGCCTAGCAGCCCCAGAGCCTCGCCCTGCCTTATCTCAAAGCTAACGCCCTTTAAAACGTCCTTGCGCGTACGCTTGCCCAAAAACGACACGCTCTCAAATCCGCAGCCGATACCGCATGCCTTTAGTAGTGGCGAAAGCTTGGAATCGAGAGTATTTTCTTCTGCGTTAGGCCAGGCCCGGCCTTGGCGCGTTTGCCAGCAGACGGCAGAAACGGCCTCGTCTAGCGCGGTTTTACTTACGTCCTCTTGCACGGACGCGGTTTGGCTCTGCGTTTGGGTTGGGCTATTTTCGGCGTTTTCATTCATCATGCTTGCATGCGCCTTGGCCCAAACGGCTTGATTTTTCGTTAAATTTACGGCGCTTTTATATATCTTGTTTTTGACGCCAAGGCTCGTTTCTTCGCCATCTGCGCCGTTTGTATCTTTGCCTTGCTTTAGCAAGATATCTTCTCCAAAGCTAAAGATATATCCGCCGTCATAGCCGACACGCTCATCTTGCGCGTCTAAATTTGGCTCCGTCGCTTGAGATTTTAGCTCAAAAAAACCGGCCTCGTCGTTAAATTTAAAAATCGGCGCGTCTTGGTTAGGCAAATCGTCATTTGCGCTCACCGAAGCGGTTTTTCGTCCATTTTCCGAACTCAAAGCGCGGTTTTGCATATCCTTATCGTTTTGCGCTATTTTGTTTTCGTCCGAGTTTTGCGCGTCTTGTTGGTTTTTAGGAGCGCCCGTTTGGGTATTTGTTTTGGGATTTGTCTTAGCATTTGGGTCGCTAGCTTCTGCGCAGAGGCGTTTTTCGTCCTTGTAGCCCTCTTTTAGATCGTCTCCTTGCGGCTCGCTTGGAGCGTGAAATTTCGCCTCCGCCGCGCCCAAAAGCCCTCCCGGGGCATAAATTTGCTCGGGTTCCTTAGGCTCGTTAGCTTGGGTAAATTTATCCTCGCTAAATTTCAGCTTGCAAGACCCCGGCTCAGAATCCTGCGCTACTTGCGCGATAAACGTCCGCAAATCATAGGCACCGGGTTTTATAAATTTAGCTTCGTTTGCGGTTTTTTGGCGGCTAAACTCTCCCGTCATACCGGCATAAAGCGCAAAATGAGCCCGCAAAAGCTCTCTTGTCGCAGCCAAAGTCGGCGCCGAAAATATCTCGCGCGTATCGCCGCTTTGAGCTAGTTCGCCCCGCTCCATAACGTAAACGTCGTCTGCAAGCTTGGCCACTACGGAAAGATCGTGCGTTATCAGCAGCACTCCCGCGCCCGTTTGACGCGCCGCGTCGCGCAAGAGAGTTAAAATTTTAGCCTGCGAAACGAGATCAAGGTCGGTCGTAGGCTCGTCTGCGACGATAAATTTAGCCCCGCTAAGCAGAGCTAAAGCTATCATCGCTCGCTGCAACATGCCGCCGCTCATCTCGTGCGGATATAGTTTTAGCGCGCCCTCCTCAAGCCCTACCGCGCGCATGGCTAGTTTGATTTGAGATTGCGCGGAAGCGGGCTGATTTTTAAAGGCGGCCTTAGCTCTTTTAAGTCCTAATCCCATCGCCTTAAAAAATCCGGCTTCTGGCGCTAAATTTCGGCTCAAATTCGCCGCATCCGCGGTCTCTTTAGCGTGCGCGCCGATGCTTAGCAGAGGGTTAAACGCGCTTTTTGGATTTTGCATAACGGAGGCGAAAATTTTACCGCGCCGCGACGCGACGTCAAGCCTTCGTCCGTTTAAAAAAATATCCGCGCTAGAGCTTAAGCCCGGGGGCGTAAAGCCTTGCAAGGTTAGCGCGCTTAGCGTCTTGCCGCTGCCGCTTTTTCCGACGAGGGCGGTTATGCGTCCCGAAGCTAGTCGTAAATTTAGCCCGCGCACCAGCTGCGTTTGCCCGGCGCTTACGCATAAATTTTTAATTTCTAAAATATCCTTTGTCAAACTCTGACTCATCTATCCTCCGATACCGCGCCTAGACGCTCTTGCAGGCTCTCGCCGATGATATTAAAGCTCATCACGCACAAAAATATCGCGATACCCGGATAAAAAATAAGCTCGGGATGGCTAAAAACGTACTCCTTGGCGTCGCTAATCATCACGCCCCACTCGGCCGCGGGCGCTTTTACGCCAAGACCTAAAAAGCTAAGCCCGGAAATATGCAGCACGATATGCCCTATATCTAAAGACGCCAGCACCGCGCACTGAGCGATGATAGGGCGGAGCATATTTTTTTTAAAATTTACCGTTTCGCTTGCGCCCGAAGTCCTAGTTATCAGCACGTAATCGGCATTTTTAAGGCTTAGCACGATACTGCGCACTATCCTAGCGTACCACGCCCAGTGCGATGCGGAGATAGCGATAACGACGTTTATCATTCCGGTTCCTAAAACTCCAACCAAAAATAGCGCTAAAATAACGGTAGGCACGCTAAAAAATACGTCGCAAATCCGCATTAAAATTTGATCCGTTCGTCCGCCGACGAATCCCGCCGTCCCGCCGACTAAAATCCCTAAAAAAAGTATCAAAAAAATAGTCGCAAACGCCGAACCCAGCGATATGCTAGTAGCCGATAAAAGCCTAGAAAATACGTCTCTGCCAAGATGATCCGTGCCTAAAAAATGAGAAAGGCTGGCAGGCTCAAATTTAGCCGCTAAATCAATCTCGTTTGGATCAAAGGGCGCTAGCAAAGGCGCAAAAAGCATGATAAAAATCATCGCAAACGCGGTAAAACAGGCAAAAATCAGCCAAATTTTTTTCACGCGTTAGTCCTTATGCGCGGATCTATAAAGGCGTAAAGCACGTCTATAACGAGGTTGCTAATAGCAAACGCAAACGCCATCAGTAAAATAAAGCACTGAATCACGGGATAGTCGTTGTTTATGATGGCCTCGACCGCATATCTGCCGATACCCGGATACGCAAATACGCTTTCTATCACCATCGCGCCGCCTACTAGCTCGCCTATATGCATACCAAGCGCCGTAATAACCGGCAGCGATGCGTTTTTAAACACGTGGCTAAAGAGTACGCGAGAGGCGGATAGTCCGCGCATCCTAGCATAGCTTACGTGACGTTTGCTTTTGATTTCGAGTAAATTTGCGCGGATGAGGCGAGAATTTACCGCGATAGACATAAAAGATATTGCAAATGCCGGCATCAAAAGATACGAAAGCCCGCCGGCGCCAAAAGGCGGTAAAATTTTAAGATGCACGGAAAATAGCAAAATCAACAAAAATCCTAACCAAAAATTCGGCGTACAAACGCCCAAAAACGAAACAAACCTCACGGCGTAGTCGATAAATTTATCCTTATAAATCGCTGAAAGTATACCCATCGGAATGGAAAAAACAAGCGTGAAAAATAGCCCTAGCGCGGCTAGCTTTAGCGTGGCCGGAAAATAGTGCGCCATATCCTCGCTCACGGCTCTACCGGTGATGTATGACGCGCCGAAATTTAGGCTCGAGGCGTCTTTTAGCCAAACCGCGTACTGCTCAAAAATCGGCTTATCTAGGTTAAGCTGCGCTCTAGCATGAGCTAAAGCCGCATCCGTGGGCGCAATACCCGAGGCGTTTAGATAGCTCATAGCCGCGTCCGTGCCGTTTAGCCGCAGTAGCGCAAATATCAAAACGCTAACCGCAAACATGACGGGAATAAGCAAAAGCAGACGTTTAACGATAAATTTAAGCATATTTAAGCTCTAAATAATATGCAAATAAGCGCGGCGCAAGAGGTAAATTTAACTCCGTACCGCGCAAAAATAGCCCAAAAAACGACTCGAAAAAAACAAAAACGAGCAAAAGACGATTGCCGTAAAGAAGCGATTTACGCATTATTTTGCAGAGTCCAGACTCATCTTTTCAAACGGTATGCGGTCTTTTAAGGCATCAAATTCCACTCCTTTTACGCGCTTGTTCCAAAGCGCCTTAGTCGTCTCGTAAACGATAGGAATATACACCGCGCTCTCGTGCAGGCGCGTTAAAACGTCGCGGGTTAGATCGCGTCTTTCCTTTGCGTCCAGGCTAAGCGCGATACGTTCGATTTTCTCGTCGATTTGCGCTTTACCTGTTAGTCCTAGCTGAGCTTGATAATCAGCGTGCGCGGGCAGTCTCATCGAAGCTAAAAAAGCCTGAGGATCGTAAGGCGCGCCCCAAGTGGAGTTAAATACGGCGCCAAAATCGCCGGTCTTTTGCTTTTTGTAAAAGATAGTCGCCTCGTCGGCTTTTAAATTTAACCTAACGCCGATTTTAGAAAAATTAGCTCTCAAAACCTCTCCTATGGCCTTTTGCACGGCGTTTGAGCCGATATATACGAGCTCTATCTCAAGAGCTTTTCCGTCTTTATATCGCACGCCGTCCTTGCCCGTCGCGTAGCCTGCGGCATCTAGGATTTGATTTGCCTTTTTAACGTCGAAATTATACGCGCTAGCGTTTATGTCGGCGTTTTGAACCGAGGCGTCAAATAAAAAATCAGCCTTTTTCGCCGCGTTAAAAAATATTTTTTGAGCTATAGGCTCTTTGTTTGCGCTTAAATTTAACGCCTTTCTAACTGCTTCGTCGTTCGTAGGAAATTTGGCCGAATTTAATGCGATAACTAGAGTAAAAACCGGCTGAGAAACCGCCCAGCCAAACTCTTTTTTAAGCTCGTTAAAGCTATCTATCGGGATCTGTTCGCCGCCGTATACGAGATCGACCTCTCCCGTTTTTAGCGCGATGATTTTGGTATTTGGCTCCGGTATCACGCGCGCGACTATTTTAGAAATTTTAGGTAGCTCGCCGTAGAACTTATCGTTCCTCACAAAAGTATCGCTAACGCCCCGCTCGGTGGCGACCAATCTCCATGCGCCAGTGCCTACGGGCTCTTTTACGCCGTCTTTCGTGCCGCCGTCCTTCATCGCGCTAGGAGCGATAAATCTAAACGGACGTATAAGGCTAAGCTCGCGCAGAGTCGGTTCGTAGGCGTTTTTTAGGCTTAGCTTTACCTCAAATTCTCCCGTCGCCTCGCAACCGTCTATTAGCCTAGCAAGCTCTAACCACTCATGGCGCTTACGGTTAGCTAAAACGGCGTCGAAATTTGCTTTTACCGCGGCTGCGTTAAATTTTTCGCCGTTTGAAAAAACGACGTCTCGGCGTAGCTCAAACGTATAAATTTTGCCGTCGTCGCTTACGCTCCAAGACTTGGCCAGCCAAGGCGAAATTTTGCCTCCGTTTTCAAATTTAACCAGTCCCTCGTAAACCATATCTTGCGCGAACATTTCATTTGGCGAGTATAGATGCGGATTTAGCTCGCCGACGTTTTTAGAAACGGCGAAATTTAGGGTATTATCGTTTGGATTTTGCGCAAAACAAGCTGCTAAAAAAGCTGCGGAAACGAGAAGTTTTTTTATCATTTTGAATCCTTTTTTAAAATCGTAAAATTTCAATATATTACCTTTTTTGATAAAAAGTAATACACAATACTTTTTCGTATTATCTATTGCTATTATATAAATTTTAATATGAATTGTCAAGGAAATTTTAAGCTATAAGTCTGAATTTTAGCGGTATCGCTAGAAGTCAAAGTATGAAAATTAAAGCCGTTTTGCAGAACAAGTCGCTTTACCGACTGCATCCTTAAGCAATAAAAATCAAGGCGACTAGATTTGCCGCCTTGAATTGCTAGTCGGTTTTGTTAAAATTAAATCATAAATTTAACGCCGCCTAAAAAATTAAACTAAATTTTACTTATAGCTATATTTTCTCCGTTTGCGCCGATTACGATTTCATCTCCGCTTTCAAGCTCGTCTCGCAGGATCATATCGGCTAGCGGGTCTTCGACTAGCTCGTAAAGAGCTCGGCGCAAAGGTCTAGCGCCGTAAACGATGTCAAAGCCCGCTCCCGCGATAAATTTCTTCGCCTCTTCGCTTAGGCTTGCTTTTATACCGCGATTTTGCAGCGTTTTTTCAAGCTCTTTAAACATTATATCTACGA